>JAUZOH010000192.1 GCA_030706565.1 Bacteroidota bacterium
CAACGGCTCTCACGTCCCAGTATTAATTATTTGAACCCTTTTGTTATAAATGAAGATTCCATGAATATTCGTTATGGAAATCCTTCCTTAAATGCAGAAGTGGCTCATTCATTTGAAATAGGATATAGTATTTTTACTGCTAAATTCAATTTTTCGGTATCATCGTATGCCTTCTTGATTAATAATTCCATTGAAAGTATTTCCAAAATACAATCCAACGGGGTTAAAGTAACCACTTATGATAATATTGGCAAGAATCAAAGTTACGGGTTATCTCTTTATTCTTCTTATCGCGCAGGTGTAAAGTTTAACATATATTTTAACGGAAATGCCGGTTATAAAAAATTTGAAGAGAATAATGGATATACCATAAATAGTGAGGGTTTTAGTTATTCCGGCTCTTTAGGGGGCCAAATGACATTGTGGAAAAATGGAACATTTAATGCAAATGGAGGAATTTATTCACCCTCAGTTAGGTTTCAGGGAAAATCATCTTCTTATTTTTCTACCAGTTTGGGGTTATCACAGCATCTTTTAAAACATAAACTGAGGTTGAGCCTTTCGGTTTCTGATCCATTCTGGTATAAAAAGACAAAAACGAATGAATCAAAGGATAAAACATTTTATATAAGGAATCAGATTACCAGTGTGTCACAAACCTTACGGTTTAGCATAACATACGAATTTGGCAAAACCAATTTTGATGTTAAAAAAGCAAAGCACGGTATTAATAATGATGACCTAAAAAATTAAATAAGGGATACTGCCCATAGGATGTGCTTTGATGCTGTAAATATTTTTCTTTTTATAAGAGGAAAAGAAAACGAACCATTAAGGCTTTATTTGTTTGATATTGAATGGATTAAAAAATACATATATTCAGATACGACCAGATATATAGACATTAAAGATATTTTTCATGTAAAAGATAACAAATATCTTTAATTGTCTGTGATTAATTCCCCAATCTGTTAACCTAGTATGAGAAAAATCCATTCGATATAAATTTCGTCATCAATAAATGAAGAAATGGGATAATTATGACAATTCTCATCAAGGGATTTGCTAAATTTGCGCCCGAAAAAAATCAAATAAAAGCGTATGTCACTTCAGTGTGGAATAGTGGGTTTGCCTAATGTCGGTAAATCGACATTGTTTAATTGCCTGTCCAATGCCAGGGCGCAGGCTGCTAATTTTCCTTTTTGTACCATAGAGCCTAACGTGGGCGTGATTACCGTCCCGGACGAAAGATTGATCAAACTGGCAGAGCTGGATAAACCCAAACGTGTTATTCCCACTACCGTTGAAATTGTTGACATTGCCGGATTGGTTAAAGGAGCAAGCAAAGGCGAAGGACTTGGTAATAAATTCCTTGCCAACATCAGGGAAACGGATGCCATTATTCATGTTTTGCGATGTTTTGATGATGATAATGTAACTCATGTGGACGGAACCATTGATCCGGTCCGCGATAAGGAAATTGTCGACGCCGAGCTTCAGCTAAAAGACCTGGAAACCATTGACAGCCGTATCGGAAAGGTTCAGAAACAGGCACAGACCGGAGGAGATAAAGCTTCAAAACATTTGTACGAACTTTTGGTTCAATATAAAAAAGCCCTAGAACAGGGAAAATCGGCCAGAACCGTTGTACTTGAAAATAAAGAAGACAAAAAGATTGTAAAGGATTTCTTTCTGCTGACCGACAAACCGGTGATGTATGTCTGCAATGTGGATGATACCAGTGCGGTGAACGGCAACAAATACGTGGATGCCGTCCGTGAGGCCATCAAAGATGAACATGCCGAATTGCTTATCCTGGCGGCAAAAACAGAATCCGAAATTGCCGAAATTGACACATACGAAGACCGGCAAATGTTCCTTGAAGAAATTGGTTTGAAAGAATCAGGGGTTTCAAGATTAATCACTTCGGCTTACCGCTTGCTAAACCTTCAGACTTACTTTACTACCGGCCCTGACGAAAGCCGGGCATGGACCTTCGTTAAAGGTACCAAGGCTCCCCAGGCAGCAGGGATCATCCACACCGACTTTGAAAAAGGTTTTATCCGCGCAGAAGTTATTAAATACGAAGATTACGTCAAGTTGGGCTCGGAAATGGCCTGCCGGGAAGCCGGGAAACTCGCCATCGAAGGGAAAGACTATGTGGTCCAGGATGGCGATATCATGCACTTCAGGTTTAATGTATAATCCATAGCAATTATAATCTGGTGATGCCCGGATTATAAAATTTTGTGCTATATTTGACTTTTTAAACAAAAAAGTCAAATTGACTGTTTTACATTTGCATGAATTACTTAAAATAGTTATGGAAACTATCAAACATCACGGAGAGAATCCGGACAAATTGAACACTATTCTGGTAGCAGCCCAGAAAAGGTTTGGATTATATGGACTGACCAAAACCACCATGAGGGAAATTGCTTCGGATCTTAACATGTCCAAGGGTTCCCTTTATTACTATTTCCCTGACAAAGAACATCTGTACAAAGCAGTAGTGGAAAAAGAGCAGAATGAACTTATTCAGGAAATGCAGGTAAAGCTTGGGAAAATGAATGAACCCGACACCATGTTGAGGGAATACGTCAACATCAGGCTGCTATTCTTTCGTAAACTTCTCAATTTAAGCAGATTCAGATTCGAAGATATGATGAATTTAAAACCCCTTATGGGAAATGTCTGGAAAAGCTTCAGGGAAAGGGAAGCTAAGTTTATTGCCGGCATTTTCAGCGAAGGAGTTGAAAAAAATATTTATGGCATTGAAAACCCGGATGAGGCAGCTGAACTTTTTCTGGACCTGTTAAAAGGACTAAGGGATATGGTAGTAAGAAGAAAAGAATTTTTCTACCTGGAGCAGGATGAATACAACCAACTTATAAAAAAGACCAAAACCTTCACCGAAATATTCATTAAGGGAATTAAAAAATAATATGTTTTTAAGAAGCTATATCCACTTATTCTTTACATAAAACATAAAAACAAAACACATAAAATTAAAGTTGAACACATTGAAATTAGAATAGAGAAAGGAAATTATTTTATGGAGAAAAATGTAAGAAAAGCAAACCAAAGAAAGAAGTTAAAAGTCTACATTCCATTGACATTGGTCATGTTGATCGTTTTAACGATTTCATTTCTTTGGTACAGGGAATATTCGAAATATATTTCTACTGATGACGCACATGTCGATTCAGATAATGTTTCTGTGAGTGCTAAGATGCTTGGGCGTATTGCCCGCGTATATGTTGACGAAGGTGATTCGATAAAGCAGGGGCAGTTACTCGCCGAACTCGACAGTAGTGATTTACTGGCACAAAAACAACAGGCTATAGCCATGAAAGCGCAGGCCGCCACTTCAAAAGTTCAGGCACAGGCAAAATTACAGTATGATGAAGAAAACATAAAAGTATTGCAGGTAAATTACGAAAAGGCCCAGGATGACCTGAACCGTGCAAAAAATCAATTTGCCGGCGATGTGATTCCGAAAGAACAATATGACCATGCCAAAAAAGCTTTTGAATCTGCCAAAGCCCAGATTGAGGCTGCAAAATCACAGCTGAATGTTTCCAAGGCCCAGATTGGATCAGCACTGGCTTCAGTAAAAACAGCACAGGCACAGTTGGGAATTGTTTCTACCCAGCTAGGAAACACCAAACTTTATGCCTCTATTAACGGCATAGTTGCAAAGCGGTGGCTGCTGGCCGGAGACATAGCCCAACCGGGACAATCAATTTATACAATTACCAACAACCACAAATTGTGGATCATAGTTTATCTTGAAGAAACAAAAATGGCCGGCATACACCTAAACCAAAATGTCCGCTTTACCATTGATGCTTTTCCCGGGGTTAATTTCATTGGAAGAATTTTCACCATCGGATCCAACACGGCTTCTCAATTCTCGCTTATTCCGCCAAATAATGCCTCTGGCAATTTCACCAAGACAACCCAGCGTGTTCCCATCAAAATATCAATTGACGGAACAGATAAAAAAGAAAATCCTGCAAAGTACAAAATGCTTGCAGGGATGTCGGCTGTCGTTAAAATCATAAAGGACTGAGCATGAATAAAGTAAGTCCATCTCATCAGATCAGAAAATTAATCCGCACCAGGGATTCTTCGTTTCATCCGCGCAACAGGAGATACAAATGGTGGGTGCTGGTAAATGTGATGATCGGAACATTCATGGCCGTGCTCGATGGAACCATCGTAAACACAGGCCTGCCGAAAATCATGGCTTCTTTTGGCGTAGGTATAGATAAAATCCAATGGGTTGTGACAGCTTATATGCTTGCTATGGCCGTTGCATTGCCGACAGCCGGCTGGCTGGCCGACAAATTCGGGTATAAACGGATGTATTTCATGGGAATGCTACTGTTTACAATAGGTTCGGCTTTATGCGGCATGGCCCCAAACGAAGATATGCTGATTATATCAAGAATCATTCAGGGAATTGGCGCAGGATGTGTACAACCTATTGGCATGGCCATTGTAACCCGCGAATTCCCGCCACAACAAAGAGGAGTAGCTTTGGGATTCTGGTCAATCGCAGCGGCGGCATCTGTTTCTTTCGGTCCCCTTTTTGGAGGTTACCTGGTGGATAACTTTAGCTGGCCCTTGATTTTCGATGTAAACATTCCTATTGGTATAATTGGTTTATTGGCAACCATTGTCATTCAAAAGGAGCATATCAACAAACAGGTACGCAATTTCGACCTAACGGGCTTTATTTCTGTTAGTCTCTTTTTACCCTTATTGCTTTATGCATTTACAGAAGGAAATGCAGTGACCAATTCGGCAGGATGGGCAGCGCCTCATGTCCTTTTATGCTTTGGCATTTCAGCTATTGCTTTTGCTGTTTTTGTTACGGCGGAACTGACAACAGACCAGCCACTAATCGACCTGCGTTTGCTGGGAGAACACAACTTCGGGATCTGTAATATCATCATGCTGCTCTTTGGAATCGGCATGTTTGGAAGTACTTTTTTACTGCCGTTGTTCCTGCAAAATTCATTGGGAAATACCGCTGTTCAATCAGGAGCTGTATTCCTTCCTGTAGGTATTATCCAAGGTACAATGGCACCAATAATCGGAAGGGTTGCCGACAAGACAAATGCAAAGGTTCCCATAATTATTGGAATTAGTTTACTAACTTTTAGTTTTATCCTGAACAGCCAGTTTTCATTTCTGACAGAACATCATTTTATCATGACCTCACTGTATATCAGGGGCTTGGGGCTAGGCATGATCTTCACTCCTTTAAATACAATATCTTTGTTGGGTATTCCTCGTGAAAAAATGGCCCAGGCTTCAGGAATCACCAATACAGTACGGCAATTGGGCGGCAGCTTTGGCGTTGCCATTCTGACAACCATACTTACGGCAAGGATAACCTATCATACTCAGATGTACGGTGAAGCCTTAAATCCCAATTCTCAGGTATACCAAAATGTACAAACGAATCTGGGCTACCATATTCAACAATCATCTGGTAAATCAAAAGTTTCGGCCGCAAGCCTTGGTAAAAGTGTTATTGTTGCCCAAGCCAACAAAGAAGCCTATATCCAAGCCATCAATGACGATTTTACCATTGCAGCAGTGGCTACTATACTTGGGGGCCTTCCGGTTTTATTGTTGCGAACCAAGAAAAAACAATTGTATTCAAAATCAGTAAAAAAATGATCAGACG
Source organism: Bacteroidota bacterium (assembly GCA_030706565.1). Lineage (NCBI taxonomy): Bacteria > Pseudomonadati > Bacteroidota > Bacteroidota bacterium. Next base: position 5,705 of record JAUZOH010000192.1, read on the forward strand.
AAAATTTAAATTTTTCTATATAGCCCTGGCAGTAATTTATTCCTGGAATGAATTGCCATCTTTTGGACAAAGCATTCAAAAAGGATTTACTGACTCACTGACTTTATCCAAAGTCATCTCTGAAGTCAGTCAGAATTATCCTTCGGTGAAAGAGGCAGAAGAAGCCTTAAATGCTGCCGATGCAAAAATCGGACTGGCCAGGTCAGGCTATTACCCGGATGTGTCGGCAAGCGCTTCATATTCACGGATTGGGCCTGTTCCTTCCCTCACCTTCCCGGGGCTGGGAACTTTTCAGTTCTATCCGGCCGATAATTATTCGGCAACCGTCAATTACAGGCAAAACATTCTTGATTTCGGGAAAACCGCAAAATCCATTTCCCTGGAAAATCAGAATAAAGCCATTGCCCAACAATCGCTTGTACAGGTAAAACAGAAAATTTCCATACTGGCAATCAATTGTTTCTATACACTGCTTTATTTGCAGGATGCCATTTCAATCAAAGATGAAGAAATACAAAACCTTCAGGAGCATCTTAAATTCATTCAAAAGAAAGAAGCAAGCGGTTCGGCCACTCAATTTGAAATTTTGACCACCCAGGTAAAAATTTCTGCCGTCGAAAATCAAAAAACAGATTTGAAGACTGCACAAAAAGTGCAGTCTGCTTTGATGAATTCTCTGCTGGGACAGCCCAATGACGCATCCCTCACTGTAAAAAATGAGCTGCAATCCGTTTCTACGGTTATTCCGGCCGATTCGCTTGTCTCCTTCGCGTTCAGAAACCGGGATGAATTAAAAATAGAAAGCGAAAAAGAAACGTTGGCCAAATTGAAGTATGAAACAGTGAAATCACAGAACAATCCTGATCTCAGTATATTTGCTTCAGCTGGCGGGAAAAACGGGTACATTCCCAACCTCAATACGATCAAGGCAAATTATGTGGCAGGAATCAGCCTGAATGTTCCTATTTTTGATGCAAACAGGAAAAAATACAACCTGCTGCATGTAAAATCGTCCATGCAGTCATTGGATTTCGAAACCGAAACCATGCGGCGTTCTATCACAAATGAGGTCGTGGAGAGCGAAGCTAATCTGTCGGCCTCGCAACAAAAAATCGATGAATTCGAGTTGCAACTGGCCCATGCCGGCAAGGCATTCTCCCTGGCTCAGATTAATTACAAGGAAGGGACCATCACCAATCTCGACCTGCTCGATGCCACAACTACTGTAGCTGAAAGTCAGCTTCTCCTTTTAAAAGCTAAAATTGATTATATCGTCAGCGCCTACAAAGTTAAAGCGGCCATCGGCGAAAGATTGTATTGACAGCCAGGCAACAAGAATTTTTTTCAGATGAAGGACGACGGGAAAGAATCCGGATCAGGCGTTGGTAAATTGTTCATTGTCATTTGAACATAGTTTACTATTTTTGTAGCACTTATTGTCGTATTTATAATTTTATCATAACAGATGTTCGAAAATTTATCAGACAAGTTAGAACACTCCTTTAAGCTGTTAAAAGGCCAAGGAAAGATTACAGAAATCAATATCGCCGAAACCCTGAAAGAGATCAGAAGGGCTTTGCTTGATGCCGATGTGAACTATAAAATTGCCAAATCGTTCACCGACAATGTGAAGCAAAAGGCATTGGGCCAGAATGTTTTGTTATCTGTGAAACCTGGTGAAATGATGGTTAAAATCGTGCATGATGAGCTTAGCCA
>JAUZOH010000193.1 GCA_030706565.1 Bacteroidota bacterium
AAGCATTTCCTGTTCCGTATATCCAAATATTTTGCAGGCAGCCGGATTAGCAGATAATAATAAGCCATCAGGGGTTGCAAGGATAATGGCATCCATGCTGGAATTGAAAAGGAGACGATATTGTTCCTGAATTTCCCTTAAGGCTTTTTCAGCGAACTTGCGTTCGGTTATATCATCAATAGTTGAAATAAAGTAAAGCGCACGGCCTTCGTTATCCCTTTGTAAATAGGAGGTTACATTGGCCCAGATAATAGCTCCATTTTTATGAATGTATCTTTTTTCCCAGTTTGCTATGGGTATTTCTCCTTTTTGAAGGGATTGAATGATGTTTGCATTTTTCTGAATATCTTCAGAAGGGATAATATCCATCCATTTTTTTAGTTTCAATTCCTCCTGGGCATAGCCAATCATAGTACAGAATGATTTATTGCCATGTTCGTATCCGTCGAGCATGGTCATGGTCTTGCCCAAGGGGGAATTTTCAAAAAGATTACGGAATTTTATTTCGCTTTCTATCAATGCCTCTTCTGCATGCTTACGTTGCGTTATATCCTTGAATGAAGTAATAACTTTATTGATATCGGGTGCAACGGAAACAGACATCAGGATATGTCTTATTTTATTGTCTTTATTGTATATTTTGAATTCGTATTCTGAAGGTGCATTATCAGGATTTGCAATGCGTTGACGGTTATACCTTTTTATGCATTCAAGATCTTCGGGGGGCAGATGTTGGGCCCAGCTATTCCCTAAGACATCTTCCCAGGTACAATCAAACATCTTACAAAAAGCCTTATTAACCATGGTAATGGACATGTCCTGTTGGCTTAACGCTATTGCTGAAGGATTGCAGTCAAATAAATCATGAAATATTTTAATATTCTCCGGCTGAATTTCTTTACCATTTTTTAGTTCTATGGAATATTCAGAAGAAGTCAATGCAGCTTTTTTTCCCATTTCCAATATTCATTTATAGGGTTACTCAATATCCGCCAATGACGGGGAATAGCTATTCCATTAAAGCATATAATTTTATGCTTTAAATCTAATTAAAAAACTGAGAAATGACTTTTAATTGAATTTATTTTTAAATGGATTTTACAAAAAGTCAAAATCTTTTTGGTATAAAATGCCGGGTAATTAGATGGTATTGGAAACAGGTGGCGTTGAAAAATAAAAGGCCAATAGGAATAAGAGGACCTTTTATGAAATAAAATCCAGAAGATGATATTTCCGGCGGAGTTTTGGCCTGTGAAGGAAAAAATTGGAAATAATACAAATCCGGTTTTTTCTATAGCTTACTTCTTCTCTTAGGCTTTTTGCCCGGATTTAAATGCCGTATAAAAATCAGAAAATTTGAAAGAGGAAAATGAGATAAATTTTAATAAAATCCTCTGTTTTAAAAAACAGAGGATTTTTTGATGGTAAATTTTTTTTTCAATAAAATTAAATTTTATGTTAAACTTTTATTATAAGTTTTTTTACAACTCAATTCCGAAAATCCGGATAATCCTATTATTGTTTTTTTAGTATTTTTTCCTGCTTATGAATGTTGATTTTTAGATTCCTGAGTAATAATTGTATTTTTTCTAAAAAAGAAATTTTAAAAATTCCATTTTTAATATATATGCTGTCACTTTCATCTTTATACCATATCATGTAATCATTTGATTTCATCCATTTCTCTATTTCGAGGATATTGGGATTGGTATAATACTTACCATGAGTTTCAATGGAAATGACATTGGGACGGCTAATCATGTGCTTGATCACATACCATTCTGCCCCTTCAATATCAACACTAACTAAATCAAAATCACCTTGATCAATTTCAGAAAAAACGATAGAATTTGCAATAAATTTTTCCCCGTCTTTTTTATAGTGGTCATTAATGATCGCAGGAGAGGATTTAAGTTCACTGATAAAGGAGGATGCTCCTTTTTTACAAAGTTCAATTTTCCCGTCAAAATCGAAGACTGCTGCTTCAATGATCTTTACATTTTTCTTTTCGGAGAAAAAGGAACGAATATTTTTAACATATTCGGGATTTGCCTCAATCAGTGTGGTTTTAATGTCCTCTTTAATAAAATTTAAGAGATTGGATTCCTGGGGTAAGTATACCCCGACTTCGCAAATATTTTCAGGATGGTAATCCTTAGACTTTAGTTTTTTATAAAGTCTGATAGCTCCTTTATTCATAATGTATTAAAAAATTTAGGTTATAAATTAGTTGAATATATAAATTTGAAAATGATGCAATACTTAGAATTGTAAAGGTTTAATTAAATTGTTTTTTTATTATTAAAACATTAACTTTTTGACCTGCACATATATAACATTTATTTTTATTGGCTTTAAAATTGTAATTAATATTCTATAAATCCAATATTTTAACAAAAATATATTTAACATTTAGAATATGAGACTGATTTATACTGCTAAAGCTATTGAATTTTATGATTTATACCGTCAACATTATTTAGGGAGAAAGTGAATTTAAAAAAAAATGAAAGGTAACTTGCATTTATACAATGATTTATATATATACCGATTCTGAATTTCATTTCCGTGTAGCCAATTGTTAACAGACTTGTTGATTAACAATCTGTTGATATGATTTCCTTCAATAAAATTTGATCATAAAAAAGAAAAATTTGTTCTTGCCTCCATTTTTGAAATGATCAACATATTAAATTCCTATATAATGTTTTATCTTAAAAAGTTCTTGCCCTAAATTTATTTAAGTAGCTAATAATCTTGTAATTATAAGTAGTAGTTGTTTGTGGCCTGAAAGGTTTCTGTTGAAAATAACAAAGGCTGCGGATTCATGCCGCAGCCTAAGTTCAGCGCTATGCAAAATATATAACATGTACCTAATAGCCACGCGGAATATAATGGGTATGCAGGAGATGATGCGACAACTCGCCCAGTGGTTTATCCAGAAAATCAGTATAAAGATTCAAAATGTCCGGATTTTCATGAGATTTACGTATGCCTTTATATAAATCTTCGATATAAAGGGATTCGGCTCTTTTCATTCTGCTTTCCAGGGTGCTGGGAATAGGCTGGCCACCTCCGCCCAGGCAGCCGCCCGGGCAAGTCATTACTTCAATGAAGGCGTATGGTGACTGGCCTCTTTCTATTTGTGCCAATAATTGCCTGGCATTTTTCAACGTATGAGCTACGGCCACTTTTATTTTTGTTCCGTCCAGGTCAACGTCGGCCGATTTAATGCCATCCATTCCACGGACCGCTTCGAATTCAAGTCTTGGCAAGGGCCTGCCGGTATAAAGCTCGTAAGCTGTTCTTAAGGCTGCTTCCATCACTCCGCCGGTAGCGCCAAATATCGTCCCTGCCCCGGTAGAGGTACCCAAGGGATGGTCAAAGTCTTCTTCCTTTAAATTGGCAAAATCTATACCTGCCTCTTTAAACATTCTAGCCAATTCGCGGGTGGTAATGGCATAATCCACATCAGGGAAATTGTCACTGTTGCGCAGGAGCATGCTGCCTTTCCAATATTCAAATGCCGCATTCATTTCGGGACGGCGTGCTTCAAATTTCTTTGCTGTGCAGGGCATAACCGAAACCACCACCATCTTTCTGGGATTAATATTGTTCTTTTCTGCATAATAAGTTTTGGCTATGGCCCCGAACATTTGCTGGGGTGATTTGCAGGTGGACAAGTGTCCCAGCAACATGGGGTAGAAGTGTTCGATAAATTTGATCCATCCGGGTGAGCAGGAGGTAATCATTGGCAAGGTACCACCATTTTTTATCCGTTGAAGCAATTCGTTCCCTTCTTCAATGATGGTCAGGTCGGCAGCGAACTGGGTATCAAATACCTTATCAAATCCCAGTCTTCGTAATCCTGCAGCCATTTTGCCCGTTACCAGGCTGCCGGCCGGCATGCTCATTGCTTCACCTATGCCTACCCTTATGGCCGGAGCGGTTTGAACCACTACCATTTTCAATGGATCATTTAAGGCTTTCCAGACCTCATTCACATGGCTTTTTTCCGTGATAGCACCTGTGGGACACACCAGTGCACATTGTCCACAGTTCATGCAGGCTACATTTCCCAATCCGGATTCAAGGAAGGTCCCGATATGGCTGTATGTTCCGCGGCCATAAAAGTCAATGGCATTTACGGTTTGCATCTCACGGCAAACTGCTACGCAGCGTCCGCAAAGTATACATTTTTCAGCATCACGTATGATGGATGGAGATGAATCGTCGATCATTTTTTTCTCCGGCCTTATGCGGGCAAAACGTTTGTCGCTGATGCCCAAATCAAGGCTTATTTTTTGCAGTTCACAGTTCTGGTTTCTTTCACAATAGAAACAGTCTGCAGGGTGGTTGGCCAGCAACAGTTCAATATTAACCCGCCGGGCTTCCTGTATCCTCGGATTGTTGGTGATGATTTCCATCCCTTCCCTGACTTGTGTAACGCAGGCCCTGGCAAGGCTTCTGGCTCCTTTTACTTCAACCACGCATATAGCACAGGATGCATTATGCGATATATCCTTCATGGAACATAAAGAGGGGATTTTTATTCCCTGTTGCCGGCAGGCATCCATGAGGGTCGTCTTTTCTTCTACCTCAACGGGTATATTATCGATTGTGATATTCATCATCGTTCTTTTTTTCTTGTGTGTTACTGGAATATTTAATGTCGCAGCGTAAGCATCTCTGAACTTCTTTCAAGGCCTGTTCGCCGGTATAACCGCGGGTAACTTCCTGGAAATTTCCCCTGCGCTGTTCGAAGGGTATCTTCTCAGTGGTAATGGTCAAGGTTTCCATTGTATTGACAGGAATTTCGTTTTTGTAATCGAATTTTCTGAACAATCGAGGGAACCTGTTTTCTCCCATCAGGGCCTGGTCTATTGCCTCTGCAGCTTTTTTGGCCATCCCCATGGCTTCGGCAGCCGTCGAAGGACCGGAAACTGCATCTCCCCCGGCATAGATTTGGGGATTGGTGGTCTGATAGGTGAAGGCATTTACTTGTATGCGGCCGTCAAGGCTGGAGTCTATATTGTTGTTCCTGAAATAATCAGAATCAACGCGTTCTCCAATAGCCAGTATCACTGTATCGCAGGGTATTTCGTCAAAGTGGCCGGTTGGTACAGGCCTGAAACGGCCGGATTCGTCAATGTTGCCACGGCCCATTTCGGCTACACGCAATGCTTTTACATAACCCGATTTATCCGATAGTATGGCGTTGGGGGCCTTCATGAACTGATAACTGACGCCTTCATTTTGGGCCTCTGTAATTTCGCTGCGGTTAGCAGGCATATCCGCTTTATCGCGCCGGTAAACAAGGGTAACTTCCTTCCCCATTCGCCATACGCTTCGTGCTACATCAATAGCAACGTTTCCTGCCCCGACCACCACGACACTTTCGCCTGTCTGAGGATATTTGTTCTGGGCAAGTTTCTTCAGGAAATCTGTCCCCGCATATACCCCCTTGGTATTTGACCCTTCAATTTTTACCTCCAGGTCTTTTCCTGCACCAATAGCAATGTAGATGGCATTATAATCTTCCTCCAGATTTTGGATGGGGATATCCGTTCCTATTTTGGTGTTGAATACAAATTTCACGCCCAGTTTTTTGATAAAAGCCACTTCTTTAGCCAGGATTTCCTTAGGCAGCCTATATTGAGGGATACCGAAACGGGCAACGCCACCAGCTTCAGGAAGGGCATCGTAAATGGTTACGGCATGTCCCAGGCGGACCAGGTAGAAAGCAGCTGTCAGTCCGGCAGGGCCGGCACCGACAATGGCAATGTTTTTACCCGTTGAAGGAAGCTTCTCTTTAATCAGCCTTTTGTAAATTTCCTGTTCCTTGCCCAGTTTATAGATGGTATCAGCCAGATAGCGGTGAATTTCGCCCTGGGAAACGGCTTTGTCCACCATTTCGCGCCGGCAGCGCATCTGGCAGTGAAAATGGCAGATGCGGCCAATGGTTCCGGGAAGAGGATTGTCGCGCAGAGTAAGTTCAAAAGCTTCTTCAAGGCGTTCCTCTTTAATTAGTTCAATATATCCGGGTATATTCATGTGTAACGGGCAGCTGTTTTCGCAAAGTGCAATAAATAGTGCCTCGCAAACGCCCGAATGGCAACGCTTTTCTTCAATATGTTCCAGGTATTCCTGCCTGAAATACTGGAGGGTAGTAAGAATAGGATTAGGGGCTGTCTGGCCCAGTCCGCATAAGGCCGTATCCCTGATTACCCGGGTCAGGGTTTCGAGTGTGGCCAGATCCTCATGAGTTCCTTCACCCAGGCAGATCTTGTTAAGAATATGCAGTGCCTGTGCAAGCCCCTCACGGCAGGGGGTGCATTTTCCGCATGATTCCTTGGAACTGAATTCCAAAAAGTAACGGGCTACATCTACCATACAATTATCCTGGTCCATGACCACCATCCCTCCGGAACCCATGATGGCACCAAGTTTTGTCAGTGACTCATAATCAACCGGGGTATTGAAAAGCCTGAGCGGGATGCAGCCCCCCGAAGGGCCACCGGCCTGTACGGCTTTTACTCTTTTGCTGGTGCCAGTTCCTCCTCCAATCTGAAATACCATTTTCTCAAGGGGTGAACCTAAGGGCAGTTCCACCAGTCCGGTATTTTTCACTTTCCCGACCAGGGAGAACACCTTGGTGCCCGGGCTTTTTTCTGTTCCGGTCTGCGTATACCATTGACTGCCTTTACCGATAATAACCGGGACATTGCACCAGGTTTCTACATTATTTATATTGGTCGGGTATCCATAAAGCCCTTTTTCTGCAGGATAGGGAGGGCGGGGCATAGGCCTGCCAGCTTTCCCTTCAATCGAGGCTATTAAGGCAGTTTCTTCACCGCAAACAAATGCACCGGCTCCTTCAACCACATTCAGGTTGAAGGAAAAGCCGCTTTCCAAAATATTATCGCCCAATATGCCGGTATCATAAGCCTGCTGAATGGCGAGTTTTAACCTTTCAACAGCCAGGGGATATTCGGCCCTGACATAAGCAATCCCTTCATGGGCACCCATAGCATACGCACCTATGATCATTCCTTCAATGAGCATGTGCGGGTCGCTTTCAATTTCGTTGCGGTTCATATAGGCTCCGGGATCACCTTCGTCGGCATTGCAAATTATATATTTCTTTTCGGCTGTCGAGCGTTGCATGATGGCCCATTTCGTTGCAGTGGGGAAACCTGCGCCTCCCCGCCCGCGTAATTTTGCATCCTTTACTTCATTGAGCACCTCTTCCGGCTTCATCTGGCTTAATGCCTTGGCCAGAGACTGATAGCCGCCTATGGCAATGTAATCGGTAATTGATTCGGGATTAATAAGTCCGGCATCATGGAGCACGATTTTTTTCTGACCGCTGAAAAAGGGAATTTCATTCCAGAGTGGAAATTCTGTATAA
>JAUZOH010000194.1 GCA_030706565.1 Bacteroidota bacterium
AATTTAATGACAATCCTTATGTAAAACTGAAGTTTTCTCAAGATACTGTCAGTTTTGATACGATTTTCACCACCATTGGTACCCCTACAAAATTATTAAAGATATATAACCCCACCAGCCAGTCTGTAAAAATCTCCAAAATGTTTTTGGCCGGGGGAGGTCAATCGGCATTCAAATTAAATATTGACGGTTCTGAAATTAATCCTGTTGAAAATATTGAAATTTACCCACATGATAGCCTGTTTCTGTTTGTTATAGCTAAGGTTGAACAGAATTTTAAGGATGCTCCTTTGTTTGTTCATGATTCTATTGTGTTTATTACCAATGGCAATATGCAGCATGTCGAACTTTGCGCCTGGGGCCAGGATATTCATCTCCTGAATAATAGTACACTTAAAAGCCAAACCTGGACAAATGATAAACCTTATCTGATTTATGGCCATGTGGTGGTTGATTCTTCACAAACCCTGAATATTGAAGAAGGAACATTGGTTTACCTGCATAAGAATGCAAGCCTGATTGTAAAAGGTACTTTAAACGTTCATGGCAGCAGGGCTCATCCTGTAATCTTCAGGGGTGACCGTACTGAACATTGGTATGACAGCATTCCCGGGCAATGGGGAACAATTTCCATTGAGGTCCCTAGTAAAGGGAATGTTATAGATTATGCAGTATTAAAAAATGGTACGACCGGCATTTCAATCGGAAAATATAATGATAAGACTCATCCTTCCCTTACTCTGTCTAACACCATAATCGAAAACATGTCTTATTCGGGGATAATTTCAATGGGCGCTTCTTTTTTGGCAGCAAATACGGTAATCACCGACTGTGCCAATTATCTGGCTGCCTTGTTAAGCGGGGGAAACTACCGTTTTTATCACTGTACCCTGGTCAATTACTGGAATTCCTTTTCGCTGAGATCCTCCCCGTCAATCCTATTGACCAATACTTTTACTATGCCTGTCCTGGGGCAATCTTCTGGCCGAAGCGAGCCCATTTCCTATGCGGGGGATCTTGATGTACTTTTTGCCAATTCTGTTATTTGTGGTTTCCTGCCCAATGAAGTGAATTTCATTTTTGACCCTCATGCGGGTAAGGCTAATTTCGTTTTTGATCATTGCCTGTTGAAGTTAAATCCTGCCAAACCTGATAATAACAACTTTAAAGTTGACACCTCTGATGTGAGATATTTTAAGAATGTTCTGTTTAATCAGGATCCGATGTTTAAGTCTGTTGCCAATATGGATTTTAAACCAGACGTTTTTTCTATACTCCGAAATAAGGGGGCTTTAGAATACGGTCAGTTATATCCTTTCGATATAATGGGAAGAAGCAGGACAGTGGATAGCGCTCCCGACCTGGGAGCTTATGAAGGGGAATAGAATCACGTTCTGGTAAATTTATCTGTGTCAATTTTTAATAAAATCCTGTAAATTTATTAAGATGAAAATGCGCAGGTTAATCATAAGTGGCTTCGTTTTTTTTATTTCTCTCTGCTTCAGTCATGCCCAAAGTTTGTCGTCCCTTGATTCACTCAGGTTTAGGGTTATGTTTTATAATACGGAGAATTTTTTTGATACCCGTCATGACAGCCTCAAAAACGACAGGGAATTTCTGCCGGGTGCAATGCGGCATTGGACTTACAAACGTTACCAGAATAAACTGAATAATTTATATAAGGTAATTGCTGCCTTAGGTTATCCTCAACCTCCTGAAATAATCGGATTATGTGAAATAGAAAATGACAAGGTGCTCAGCAACCTGATGTATGATACTCCTTTGTTAAAATATCCCTATAAATTTATACACCATGAATCTCCTGACGAAAGAGGAATTGATGTGGCCGTTTTGTACCGTACCGATAGGTTTAAGTTGTTGAATAAAAGGTTTATCCGGGTCTTTTTCCCTTTCAAGCCTCAGCGTCAGACCAGGGAAATAATTTACGCATGCGGATTGATTGATGGGAAGGACACTTTGCACTTGTTTGTCAATCATTGGCCTTCAAAGTCAGGAGGGGAGGCAGAAAGCCGGCCTTACCGGATTCAGACCGGTAAGATATTGAAAATTGCTGTGGATTCAGTACTTGCCATACATCCTCAGGCAAAAATTGTGATTGTGGGCGATTTTAATGATGGCCCTGACAGTGAATGCCTGATTGACGGTTTGCAGGCAAAAACAAGTTTGAAAAATTTGGCCTCTTCACAGGTATATAATTTATCTGCCCTTCTTCAGGAGGCTAAAAGTACAGGTACGCATAAATACCGGGGCAATTGGGAAATACTTGACCAGATCATTGTCTCCGGAAAATTATTGATCGATGTCAAGGCCTGGCATACTACTCTGAAATGTGCCCAAATATTTAATGCCCCTTTTTTACTTGAGGATGATCCCTCAGATTTGGGACAACGGCCTGTCCGGACCTACAATGGTTTTAAGTATCATGGCGGTTTTAGCGACCACCTGCCGGTCTATCTGGATTTGTTCAGGGTAAAAAGTGAAAATTAGATTACTTTTTTGCCACCTTTAGTCCTAATTCTTCTCCTTTTTTTAGCATGAACTGATAAGCGGAGTCGGGATTGTTCGAAATAATTCCGTCAAGGATTGCATCTTTAATGGCATTTTTGATTAATCCTACTTCACGGCAGGGCTTTAAGTTAAATGTATGCATGATATCCTGCCCATCTATCGGTGGTTGGAAATTTCGCAGTGCATCTTTCTCCTCAATTTCTATAAGTTTCTTTCTTACTAGTTTAAAATTCTGCAGGTATTTTTTTACTGTTTCTTCATTTTTTGAGGTGATGTCTGCTTCGCAAAGGCACATCAGGTCGTCAATATTCTCACCGGCATCAAAAAGTAAGCGCCTGACTGCAGAATCTGTAACTTCCTCCTGTACCAAAGAACTGGGCCTGAGGTGCATGGCGACTATTTTCTGAACATACTTCATCCTCTGGTCTAGTGGCAGTTTTAATTTTCTGAAAATTCCGGGTATCATTTGGGCGCCCAGAAAATCGTGCCCATGAAATGTCCAGCCTACCTTATCCGAAAATTTCTTGGTGGCCGGTTTGGCTATATCATGCAATAAAGCGGCCCAGCGCAGCCAGGTGTTTTCACTTACTGCCGAGACATTATCAAGTACTTTTAAAGTATGGATAAAATTATCTTTGTGGCCTTTCCCTTCTTTGAACTCAACGCCTTTCAGCTGGCAGAGTTCAGGAAGGATATACTGCAGCAATCCGGATTTGTCAAGCAGTTTAAACCCAACGGATGGCCTTGGACAAGCCATTATTTTCTGTAATTCGTCCAGTATCCTTTCTCCGGAGATGATTTCAAGCCGGTTGGCGTTGGGGCCGATTGCATCAAAGGTTACAGGATCTATAGTGAAATTAAGCTGCGTAGAAAAACGTATGGCACGCAACATACGCAACGGATCGTCAGAAAAGGTCTTTGAAGGTTCCAGCGGTGTACGTATTAACTTGTCCTGCAGGTCTTTTAAACCGTCAAAAGCATCAACCAGTTGTCCGAATGTTTCTTCATTTAAACGAATGGCCAGAGCATTGATGGTGAAATCACGCCTTTTCAAATCATCTTCAAGCGTTCCTTTTTCAACGATGGGTTTGCGCGAATTTTTGCGGTATGATTCACTGCGGGCTCCAACAAATTCAATCTCCATTCCTTTAAAATGAAGCATGGCTGTGCCGAAATTTTTAAAAACACTGACCGGCGTATTTCCGCCAATCCTTTCGGCAACACTGCGGGCTAAATCGATACCGCTGCCCAGAACCATGATATCTATATCTTTGGTCGGCCTGTGCAGAATACTATCCCTTACAAATCCGCCAATGACAAAAGCAGGAGTATCTTGCCTGGTAACTATTTCTGAAATTATTTTAAAAACAGGATGTACTAAGTATTCTTTCATTCTCAGATTAAAAATCAGTTTCCGCTATTATCTGATTTCTTAATAAATCGTCTATTTCTTCACGTTTTCTGATCAGATAATCCACTCCTTTATAAATCATCACCTCTGCCGGACGAAGACGGGAATTGTAATTCGATGACATGGTGAAACAATAGGCACCTGCATTCAGGAAAACCAGGTAATCCCCTTCACTGATTTCAGAGATGCGGCGGTTCCAGCCAAATGTGTCGGTTTCACAGATATATCCTACAACCGTATAAATTCTGGGCTTTCCGGCTGGTTTGGAAACATTTATAATCTGATGATAGGCATCATAAAACATCGGACGGATCAAATGATTCAATCCTGTATTCAGGCCTGCAAAAACAGTTGAAGTGGTTTGTTTCACCACATTAACCCTTGCAGCAAAATAACCGGATTCGCTTACCAGAAATTTACCGGGTTCGAACATTAAAGTGAGTTCCTTTCCATAATCTTTGCAAAATTCGTTAAAACGTTTGGAAAGGGCTTTCCCCAATTCATTGATGTCCGTAAAGATATCATCGGGTTTATAAGGAACCTTAAATCCACTGCCCAAGTCAATATATTCCAAATCTTTGAATTTCAGGGCTGCTTCGAATAAGATTTCAGCGCCTCTCAGAAAGACCTCTGCATCAAGAATGTCGGAACCGGTATGCATGTGCAAACCTTCGACTTTCAAATTACTGGCCGAAACAATCCGTTCCACATGAGGAAGCTGGTAAATCGAAATGCCGAATTTTGAGTCGATATGCCCTGTGGATATTTTGTCGTTTCCTCCGCCCATGATATGCGGATTGATCCTGACACAAACAGGAATGGTGTTGCCATATTTTAGCCCGAATTGCTCAAGGATGGAAATGTTGTCGATATTTATTCTTACTCCTGCCTGAACCGCTTCGTTGATTTCATCCATTCCTACACAATTGGGCGTATAGATGATATCCTGTGGTTTGAATCCTGCTTTCAGCGCCAGGTTCACTTCCTGAATAGAAACCGCATCAAGTCCGGAACCTAAATGATTGAAGAATTTGAGTATGTTCAAATTGGTCAATGCTTTACAGGCAAAATTGATTTTAACCCTCGTGCTTTTAAAGGCATTTTTCATCTTTTTATATTGGGAAGCCATTTTTGAGGTTTCGTAAATATAAAGAGGCGTTCCGTACTTTTTGCACAGCTCTGTAACGCTTAATCCATCAATCAGATATTGACCGTTTTGCAGTTCCATTTTAATTTCAGTTAGTGATTTATCCTGCAAAGATAAATGTTTTGCTTTTAATTGAAAGATGATTTACTTTTATCACCATTCAAATTTATAATGCAATTTATAATGAAAAAAAACTTAACCTTTTTGGCTATAGCCCTATTATTATCCATTACATCTTCTTTTTCGATGGAAAAAAATTACTTTACGCTCACTTCGCCAGACCATAAGATTGAGCTAAAGGTTCAAATGAAGGATAGGATATTTTATTCTGTTCAACATGGGAATGAAGTCGTCATCAATGCTTCTCCCATCAGTATGACAATTAATGACGGGGTGATTTTAGGGGCTCAACCTAAATTGATCCAGGTACATAAACGTAGTGTTGATCAGGAAATCAGGCCGCTCTATGGAAAGCGGAAGATCATCAGGGATAATTTTAATGAAGTGATTCTTGATTTTAAAGGCAACTATTCCCTGGTTTTCAGGGCCTACAACGATGGTGTGGCTTATAGGTTTGTCACTAACCTGAAAGACAGTATTAAGGTTGTCAATGAAGAGGTTAGTTACCGGTTTGACGGTAATCCTTATGGCAATTTCCCTCTCCCGGTTGATAGCTACGAAACTTCTTTTGAACAAAATTTCTTTCATGGCAACCTGCTGTCACTGGATACCAGGAAATTTTGTTTTCTTCCTCTGATGATAGATGCTGCAACTCATACTAAAGTTGCAATAACGGAATCGGATTTGCTGGATTATCCGGGTTTATATCTTCAAAAAACCAATGACAATACAAGTACGCTGGCCGGAACCTTTGCCAAATATCCTTTAAAAACACAAGCCGGCAATTATAACAATTTTGACCAGGTTGTAAAGGAAAGGGCAGGATATATTGCACAAACAGCTGGCAGCCGTTCTTTTCCCTGGAGAATCATGGTTATTGCAGACAATGAAATGCAACTTGCAGATAATGACATGGTTTATAAACTGGCTAAACCTCTGGCTTTAACGGATACAAAATGGATAAAACCAGGCAAGGTAAGCTGGGAATGGTGGAATAACTGGAATTTGGAAAATGTTCCTTTCAAAACAGGCATAAATGACGAGACATACAGATATTATATTGATTTTGCTGCGGCCAATCATCTCGATTATGTGTTAATGGATGAAGGTTGGAGTAATCAATTTGACCTGACCAAGGTAAAACCTGAAGTTGATGTGCCCGGACTGATCAAATATGCTCAGGGAAAGGGCGTGAAGGTCATTCTATGGTGCCTGGCCTATACGCTCGATAGTCAGCTTGAGGTGGCTTTAAACGAATTCGAAAAGTGGGGCGCTGCAGGTATTAAGGTTGATTTTTTCGACCGGGACGATCAAAAGGCGATAAATCTCTATGAAAAATTTGCAAAGGCTGCTGCACTGCGTCACCTGATTGTTGATTATCATGGATGCAGTAAACCGACCGGTTTGAGCAGGGCTTATCCGAATGTTTTGAATTATGAAGGCATATTGGGCAATGAATATAATAAATGGAGCGAAAAAGTAACTACAGCACATACTTGTTTTATTCCCTATTTAAGAATGTTGGCAGGACCTTTGGATTTTACCCCGGGTGGAATGCGCAATGCAGCAATGGGGAGTTTTTCTGCTTCCAACTCTACTCCTATGACACAGGGAACCCGTTGCCACCAGCTGGCTATGTATGTGGTATATGATGCTCCTTTGGTCATGCTTTGCGATGCACCCACGGCATATCAGAAAGAACCGCTAATCCTTGATTTCCTGTCGAAAGTTCCGGTAAGCTGGGATGAAACTAAAATGCTTTATGGCGAAGTGGGTAAGTATGCGGTAGTGGCCCGCCAAAAAGGCAATGAATGGTATATCGGGGCTCTTACTGATGAAAATGCCAGGGAGTTTAATATTGATTGTTCCTTCCTTGGCCAAGGAAAATATAAGGCCGAAATCATTGCCGACGGTGTTAATGCCAATCGCCTGGGTACTGATTATTCACATTCCCAAAACGAATTGACCCAAAAATCCCAATTCAAACTTAATCTGGCTCAGGGTGGGGGCGAAGTTGTCAGAATTTATCCCGAATAATGGATAGTTGAAAGGCTTAGTCCTTTTTGCAGCTAAGCCTTTCCTTTATATTTTCCGGATTTTTTATAATTTTTTGAGAATGGTCCGATTTTTAAGTTATTTTGCATAAAAAATTATGTGAATGTCTGCTGTTAAAAA
>JAUZOH010000195.1 GCA_030706565.1 Bacteroidota bacterium
GATCTCGCCCTCGGAATTCAATGGGTTTATGAAGATGACAAACGTTGGGAAACACTTTCTTCAGAAGCCAGGCTAAAAGTTTTAAGAGATTATTCCTGCATCAAAATTGCCGGAGAACACCTAAACCTTTATCAAAAAATCCTTAACGGATCAGCAATAAAGCCAAATGCTCAAAATATAATAAAATCTTCAATTTTAGACTTTCCCCCAAAGAGAGTCAACTGATCAGCTTTAAATTACTCGGATTTTATTTTTTGCAGTATCCTTGTAAATTCAGGTGAGCTGCTTATTTCAGCAAAAACAGGGTCCTGTTCCAACTTCTTTTTATCGCTAAAGCCCAGTTCAACAGCCTTATTTAACGATGAAAGAGCCTCTTTGTTTTTACCCAGTTCTATATAAAGCCAGGAATACAAATAATAACAATCAGGATTAGCAGGATCAGACAATCGATAAATTTTTGCAAACTTTTCAGCATTGTTGATATCCTGTTCCGACAGGGCATGACTTAGATAAGTATAGGACATTAGACTGACAAAGCCCAAAAGACGTTTGTTCATTGAATTTTCATCCCCGTTCTTACCTTTTTGATTGGACAATCTGACTAATTCAGGTTGCCACCAGGAAATACTCTTCTCCATAAAAGCGGCACTATACTTCTTTTGCATAGAAAATTCAACATTTGTAATTTTCTCCATACGATCCAAATGATTTTTCACTTCTACTGAATTTTTTAAATTTTGAAGTTGCTTATTATAAGAAGTCAAATCACACAAACCATTCAAACAATCGGAGGTAAATTTCAAAATCTCATATTTTTCCAAAATATCTTTTGTACCGGCCACAGAAGTATTCTGCGAGCGGGCGAACTCATCAATCAACGTCTGATCAACAGGAGTAAGTTTGTTTCTCATTGCATTCATCTGCATCCAGGTTAAAGCCTGATCCAAAACCGGCTGAGGAGGCCATGCATGTTTTCCTTTATAAGACAGGAAATAATGTTTCAACAAAGACTGATTAAGGTCTTTATCAAGGTTATACATTTCCAGAAAATTCATATCCTCGGTTCCGGCAATTCCAATAAAATCGAAACGGTTTTTCATGGCCGGATCTGGTTGAAATCCAGCCGAACAAGCAATCACTCCGGCCACTCCGCCATAGGAGGCAGCAACATAGCAGGCAAGTCTTGCTCCTCCTGAATGACCCGCAGTATATACCCTTCTGCTGTCAATTGAAATTTTTTCATGAGTATCGTCTAAAAGGTGATTGATTATATAATTATAATCATCACCAGATAAGCCATTTTTGGAATTATTGGAACCAATTACAACAAAACCCAGTTTTTCCGCTAAATGTTGAAATAACTTTACAGGGACATTGCCATGCCCATGGGAATCAAAGGCATAAATCACAGGCCAACGCCTGGAGGGAGTATAATGAGCAGGCAGATAAAGGGCATAACTTTGGGAAGCATCCTTGCGGCAGCATATAGAATCAATTACCTTGCCTTTTTCAACTGTTTTATTAAATCTTTCGGCCACATCGGCAGACAATCTTGATCCGTTCCGGGAAGAGCAGGAAAAGCAGGTCAAAATCAATGAAACCAGACATAAAATTTTTCGTGCAGATGACATTTTAATTTATTTTGAGCGCCTAAATTACAATATTTTCTTATTCCCTTGCTTAAAAAATCGAGGAAGTAAACAAGAACCCATACTTGTCCCAATAAAAAAGTAACGATATTTCAATATTAGTCACCAAATTCCCAAAAAAAAAGCGGCCTTAAAAAGGCCGCTTTTTTTTATGACTAGTTAAAAATTATTGAACTATAGATTTAAAAGTTGCATCGTTGAAGAATTTGAGGAATTCAACATCCTTCTGAGCATAAGCTTTGTAAGATGCATCTTTAGCAACAGCAGAACGAAGGTTGCTGAACATTACATCATTGTTACCAGAACGGGAAGCAGCCACAGCTTTAAGATAATATCCCAATGGGCATTCAGGAGCATTGCCTAAAGTAGTAATAGCAGCATCATATTGTCCATTGAGTAATTTAGCCAAACCGGCATTAACTTCATTTGCATTACCGAAGTAGTTCACAGCTGATGGATAATCACCGCTAATAATCTTTACAATTCCAAGATTATAATTCACTGCACTACCGGCAGCTGCAGCAGAAGTAAATAAGTTTTCGGCAGCTTTATTATCACCTTCAAGTAAAGCGACACAACCGAGGTTATTTCTGATGATATCGTCATCTTTTATAGCTTTTGCAGCTTCAAATGAAGATTTAGCATCAGCAATCTTGTTTAATTGTAAATAAGTGTAACCTAAATTATTTTTAACTCTAACATCATCTGGATATTTCTTTTCGGCAGCCTGATAAATTGACAATTTGGTATCATTGTCGTTGGTCAGGGAAGCAGCATAAAGAAGTTCTTCCAGATTCAAAGAATCGGGGTTTGAAGCAGAAAGTTGTTTGAGTTGTTCATCAGATTTGCCGATTACATTAATTTTAGCAATCATCTTTGACCTTCTCAACTGAGGAAGGATCTTATCAGCAATTTCTTCAAAAGCCTTGGAAATATTTCTGATTTCTCTTTCACGAACATCAGGATCAGAATACATTGAAAGAACGCGCAATACCAAATCCTTATCCTTAATATCAGATTTTTCCATCAAATCCTTAAATCCATCCCAATCTTCAGGAGTAGACATCATACTGAAAAGGCTGTCCATCTTTGAATTCAAAGTTTCTTTTTTAGAAGCTTTTTTGCCTTTTTTAGCAGCTTTTTCACTTAAAAATTCTTTCAAGAATTTGTCAGCAGAAACTTTTCTTTCATTAGCCAAATTGGCATTAAGACTTTGAGGGCCATCAGGTGAAGCATAAGCAGAAATCACGATGTTGCTCAGCTGTCTTTTCTGACTATCGGAAGCAGCATTTTTAATATATTCCCTAAGTTTTTTAACTTCTTCCTTGTTTAATTCTGTAGGCCGTACATTAGCTTTATTCATCAGATAAAGAATATCAGCCTCATAGGAATCTCCGGTTACACGCTGGAAATTATCCTTCATGGTTAAAGCTTTAGGATCTTTAACGACTAAAGAAGCGGTTGCTTTAACACCATTAGCGATTTTAATGGTGCCCCAATCAACTTTTTTATCTTTTACAGATGCCGTCAATTTCAGGATCAGGTCAGAAACCATCATATCCTTATTATAATCAACAGTACCACCCAGGCTATAATCACCACCTTCTTTATATTTGATTACTTTGTTGTTTGCCTGAACTTTTTCTCCCTGGAAAGCTACAGTAGGATAAGCAGTTTCGCCATTAGTATATTTCAACACAGGAGTAACCTCAAGGATAGCTTTTTTATTAAAAAATTTCGGTGGAAAATTACCACTGATAGCAACTTCTACTTTACCGCCTTTCATTTCTAAAACTTCAGGGGTAACAGTAGGTTTGAGAGTACCAACAGTTTCTTTCATCTTGTTTAGACCTCCGCAACTGCTTAAAACAACTGCAACCATTGCGAAAGATGCTAAATAACTAAATTTCATTCTCTTCATAGTTAAAGGGTTATTTGTTTTTACTTTTCTATAATATCCAAAAATACTAATTTTTTACAACACAAACTTAAAAATGTTTTCATTAAAAAAAAACAATAGTTATAAATATTTGATTCACAGAGCCGATTTTGGAATATTCAAGCAGCATTTTTGCAATAAAATCAGAAGGAAAACAAAAATATATTCTATATTTTTTTATTTCAGCCTTTGAAAAAACAGGGGTATTACTAAAAATTGATTTCCGTTCTAAATTTAATCCCAAAAATATATAAAAAAAGGACGATGAAAAATTCATGTCCTTTATTATATAAACCAGTAAAAAAAGTCAATTTTTATTCCTTGACGTCAGCCTTTGCAGGTTTGGGAAGTAAAACCTTTCTGGATAATTTTAATTTTCCGGTTTTCTTATCAATATCAATTAATTTGACTTCTATTTCCTGTCCTTCTTTTAAAACATCCTCAACTTTTTCTATCCGTCTCCACTCTATTTCAGAAATATGAAGCAAACCGTCCTTACCCGGAAGAATTTCGATAAAAGCGCCAAATGGCATAATTGATTTTACTTTACCCTTATAGATTTTCCCTACTTCAGGAACTTCAACAATAGCGTTAATCCTGCGCATTGCAGCATCAAGAGCCTCCTTGTTTTCGCCGAATACACTAACAAAACCCTTTGAATCAACTTCTTCAATAGTGATGGTGGTCTTGGTATCGCTCTGGATTTCCTGAATAATTTTACCTCCAGGACCGATTAAAGCGCCAATAGTTTCCTTAGGAATAGTAATCTGAACAATCCGCGGAGCATGAGGTTTATAATCAGCACGGGGTTCAGGAATAGTTTCCAAAAGTTTTCCCAAAATAAAATGACGTCCTTCTTTAGCTTGTGCCAAAGCCTTACCTAAAATATCGTAAGACAAACCGTCGATCTTAATATCCATCTGGCAGGCCGTAATACCCTCTATGGTTCCACAAACTTTAAAGTCCATATCTCCAAAGTGGTCTTCATCCCCCAAAATATCGGAAAGAACTGCAAATTTACCACTAGCATCGGTAATCAATCCCATTGCAATACCTGATACAGGTCTCTTAATTTTAACACCGGCGTCCATCAAGGCCATAGTACCGGCACAAACAGTTGCCATGGAAGAAGAGCCATTGGATTCCAATATTTCAGAAACCACACGAATTGCATAAGGATTTTCAATATCAGGGGGTATCATTCTTTTCAAGGCACGATGGGCAAGATTTCCGTGTCCTATTTCTCTGCGGCTTAAACCTCTGGCTGATTTTGCTTCTCCAGTGGCAAATGGAGGAAAATTATAATGAAGCACAAATTTTTCCCTACCCTGCATCAAAACTTCATCAATTATTTTTTCATCAAGCTTGGTACCCAGTGTAACCGAAGCAAGTGCCTGAGTTTCACCGCGGGTAAAAATAGCTGAACCATGAGCAGCAGGCAGACAGTCGACTTCACACCAAATTGGCCTGATTTCATTGGTCTTACGGCCGTCAATACGTATACCTTCGTCAAGAATCATATTACGTATAGCTTCACGAATTAATTTTTCGTAATCACGTTTAATGATATTAATCTTAACGTTGATTTCTTCTTCGGTCAGATTACCTTCCCATTCAGCTTTTTTGCTTTCTATAAAATCTTCTTTGATCTTGGTAAATCCATCATCACGTTGATGTTTTGGCAATGCAGATTTACCGATTTGATAGATCTTATCATAGGCATAATCGTGCAAAGCTTTAGTAAGCTCTTCATCCTGAGGTTCAGGTTCATATTCCCGCTTTTGCTTGTTTACAGCTTTAGCCAGTTCCATCTGAACCTTGCATTGCTCCTTAATATAATTGTGGGCGAATTTCAAAGCTTCCGCCATGTCATCTTCAGAAACTTCATTCATTTCGCCTTCAACCATAGAAATATTATCGTAGGTTGCCCCCACCATAATTTCTATATCAGCTTTCCCCAGTTCAGAGAAAGAAGGATTAACAATGAATTTTCCATCTACACGGGCCACTCTTACTTCTGAAACAGGTCCGTTAAATGGGATATCAGAAACCATTAATGCAGAAGAAGCAGCCAAACCGGCTAATGCGTCAGGCGCAATATCCTTTTCTGCAGAAATAAGGTTAATAGTAACAAAGGTTTCAGCATGATAGTCATCAGGGAACAAAGGCCTTAAGGCACGGTCAACCAGACGTGCAATCAATATTTCATAATCTCCGGCCTTGGATTCTCTTTTCATGAAACCACCGGGGAAACGTCCCACTGAATAGAATTTCTCTTTATACTCAACAGACAGAGGCATAAAATCCGTGTCGGGTTTTACTTCTTTTGCGGATACCACAGTAGCCAGCAACATCGTGCCCCCCATCTTAACAACAACTGATCCGTCGGCTTGTTTGGCTAATTTTCCAGTCTGGATGGTTATCTGTCGGCCATCACCCAAATCAATTGTTTTTTCAATTACATTCAACATACAAATTACTTTACTTAATCTTTATCGTTTTTTTCCTTTTAAATTTATTGCAACCGTTGAGAAAGATTTACATCATTCAGGAAGGAAGAATAAAAATTTATTCTTCCCTTTATGTGGAGAAAGCCTGTTATAAAAAAAGGCAATTTCAGGAATTGCCTTTACTTTCTGATATTCAATGTTTTAATGACAGTACGATATCTTTCAATATCAACTTCCATTAAATAATCCAATAATCTTCTTCTTTTGCCTACCAACATCATCAAAGCTCTTTGAGTGCTAAAATCTTTACGATTATTCTTCAAATGTTCTGTAAGATAATTGATTCGTTCAGTAAACAAAGCTATCTGACCTTCAGCCGAACCTGTATTTGTTTCAGCTTTGCCAAATTGAGCAAAAATTTCCTTCTTCCTAGTGTTTGTCAAATACATATTTTAATATTATTTATTTGTTGGTATACAATTAAGAAAGTGCAAAATTATTTATTTTTTTTAATAATTCAATATTATTATCAGAAAAGTTTTTTAATATAATCTTTCCTTTATATTTCTTGAAATTGAAAAAAACAAACAAATCTTATGCAAACTGAAGATTTCCTAATTGATCGGCTAAAGTATCAATAAATTTTTGTAAAGGTTTACTAACCAAAGCTTTTATCATAGGATTAACTTCCGCATGAATGGTCAACCTCACTTTGGTATCATAAGGGGCAACCTGTTTAAGCTGAATCCAGAAGAAAAAATCATTTTTCATCCCTTCCCCGGCAATTTTAATTGTTTTAAAGGGTTCGAGATTAACAATATGCAATCCTACCTTCCCGGCCGGCGGAACGGAAAAATGGCAGGTATCCTGCGTTGCTTCAAAATCTTTTACTTTATCAGAAGGAATTAAATGTTTTAGATTATTAAAATCAGACAGAAAATTATAAATATTTTCATCGCTTTGTCTGATGGTACCAATTTTACTTTCAAGCTTGAGCATCTGTAAAAAATTAAGGCTTCCAGTTTTGAGGATCTTCTCTCCATTTTTTCAAAACCAGCAATTCATTTTGATTAATATAATTTATTTCCAAGGCACAATTTACCAGGGTATTGTAATTGGTCAGGGTATAAAACGGGCAGTTGGCATTTTTGAAGTTTTCAATGGCCTTGTCAAAGCCATAGGAGAAAATAGCTACCAGCCCAAGCACCCGGCACCCGGCTTTTCTTAAAGATTCCACAGCTTTTAAGCTACTGCCCCCGGTAGAAATAAGATCTTCTACC
>JAUZOH010000196.1 GCA_030706565.1 Bacteroidota bacterium
ATGAGTCTGACAGAAAAAATACTTTATGCTCATTTGTCTAAGGAAAGCCACAGCCATATTTTTACCAGAGGTGGAGACTATGTCAACTTTAATCCCGATCGTGTTGCTATGCAGGATGCAACAGCGCAGATGGCATTGCTGCAGTTTATGCAGGCCGGAAGAAAAAGAACTGCCGTACCTGCTACTGTTCACTGCGATCATTTAATAAAAGCCAAAAACGGTGCAGCCGAAGATTTAAAAAATGCCTTGGAAATCAATAAAGAGGTTTATGATTTCCTGTCGTCTGTGACCAATAAATATGGAATAGGTTTCTGGAAACCGGGAGCAGGTATTATTCATCAGGTTTTATTGGAAAATTATGCCTTCCCCGGTGGAATGATGATTGGAACGGATTCGCATACCGTAAATGCCGGCGGCCTTGGAATGTTGGCCATAGGGGTTGGAGGTGCTGATGCTGTAGATGTAATGGTTGGAATGCCTTGGGAGCTTAAATTCCCCAAACTTATTGGTGTTAAATTAACCGGTAAACTTAACGGATGGGCATCTCCCAAAGATGTTATTTTGAAAGTGGCCGGTTTACTTACGGTAAAAGGAGGAACCGGTTGTATCATTGAATATTTTGGCCCTGGTGCCGAAACAATTTCCTGCACCGGTAAAGCTACCATTTGTAACAT
The DNA here is from genome assembly GCA_030706565.1 of Bacteroidota bacterium. NCBI lineage: Bacteria > Pseudomonadati > Bacteroidota > Bacteroidota bacterium. Next base: position 675 of record JAUZOH010000196.1, read on the forward strand.
GGGTGCTGAAGTCGGGGCAACAACTTCTGTATTCGGGTATGATCAGAAGATGTCGGACTACCTTCGTAAGACCAATCGTGCCGATGTGGCTGATGCTGCCGATGAAATTGCAGACTGCCTGAAAGCTGATCCTGAATTTTATGCTTCAGCCGAAAAATATTTCGATCAAGTGATGGAAATTGACCTTTCAACCCTAGAGCCTCATATCAACGGGCCGTTTACTCCCGATAAGGCATACAGCATATCCGAATTTGCCAAAGCCGTCAGGGAAAATGATTACCCCGCAAAGCTGGACGTGGCTTTGATAGGTTCCTGCACAAATTCGTCTTATGAGGATTTGAGCCGTGCGGCTTCTATCGTTAAACAGGCCCTGGCTAAAGGCCTGAAATTAAAATCCGGATATATCATCACTCCCGGTTCAGAACAGGTACGTTTGACCGTTGAACGTGACGGGTATTTTGATTTGTTCCGGGAAGCAGGAGCAAAAATTGTGGCTAATGCCTGTGGGCCCTGCATTGGACAGTGGGACAGGGAAGGAGCTGAAAAGCAGGAGAAAAATTCCATCATTACTACTTTTAACCGGAATTTTGCCAAACGTAATGACGGTAACCCTAATACCTACGCATTTGTAAGTACGCCCGAACTGGTTACTGCACTTGCATTTGCCGGCAACTTAAACTTTAATCCCCTTACCGATTCTTTGATTAATGAAAAGGGCGAGAAAGTAAAACTTGATCCTCCTTCAGGCAGTGAGCTTCCCTATAAAGGTTTTGAACGTGAAATCAGTGGCTATCAGGCTCCGGCTGAAGATGGAAGTGATATAGAGGTGAAGATAAATCCTGAATCTGAACGCCTGCAAATACTTACCCCGTTTTCTGCTTGGGATGGAAAGGATTTGAAAGGCCTTCATCTTTTAATTAAAGCTAAGGGGAAATGTACAACGGATCATATCTCCATGGCGGGTCCCTGGCTTAAGTACCGTGGCCATCTTGACAATATCTCGAACAATATGCTGATTGGCGCAGTGAATGCTTTTAACGGAAAGACCAATAGCGTTAAAAATCAGCTTGACGGGAATTATACTGCTGTTCCTGATTGTGCCCGGGCTTATAAAAAAGACCTGTCCTTTTCCATTGTCGTTGGCGACGAAAACTATGGCGAAGGTTCTTCCCGCGAACATGCTGCCATGGAACCCAGAAATCTTGGGGTAAAGGTGGTGCTTGCTAAGTCATTTGCCAGGATTCATGAAACGAATTTGAAAAAACAGGGCATGCTGGCACTTACATTTGCCAATAAAGCCGATTATGATAAAATATTGGAAGACGATACCATCGATGTATCAGGATTGACTACCTTTGCAGAAGGAACCCAGCTTACCTTAACCTTTCACCATGCTGATGGTGCGTCAGATGCCATTGTGGCCAATCATACCTACAATGCCCATCAGATTGAGTGGTTTAAGGCAGGTTCTGCACTGAATCTTATTAAAAAAAGAAATGTATAAATCCTTTTGCTTTTTAATCCTCATTCTGTTTTGTTCATTCAGGCTTACCGCACAGGAAACTAATCCTGAGGTAAGCGGCAATGAACATGTTTTACAGGGATTGTTTTTAAAACTCCACCAGGCTGCTACTGACGAAGGAAAAGACAGCATCAATGGGAATATTTTGAAGTTAATGAACCAGACTTTGTTGAAGTCAGGTTCTTTTTCCTGGCCTTTTGATTCTTTGAAAACCATGGGTAAGCTTACTTCGTCGGATAATCAGGTCAGGCTTTATACCTGGAATATCCCATTTTCAGATAATACCTATAAATATTTCGGATTTATTCAATATTTTTCTTCCAGACAAAAGAAATACCTGATTTATCCATTGATTGATAAATCAGCAGAAATTACTAATCCTGAATATGCCCCATTGACAAACAACCGTTGGTTTGGATCTTTATATTACGAAATTATTCCGGTAAAATATAAGTCGGACCGGTATTATACTTTGTTGGCCCTTGATTATAATAATCTATTTACAAGCAAAAAGATTGTTGATGTCCTGTATTTCGACAAATCAGATTTCCCTCATTTTGGTGCAGCCATTTTTCAGGTAAACAATCAATTAAAAGACAGGATAATCTTTGAGTTTTCTGCCAGGGCTATTATGACCCTGCATTTTGATAATGATTTGAAAATGATTACCTTTGATCATCTCTCGCCGGCTGAATCAAAATATACCGGGAATTATGAATATTACGGCCCTGATTTTTCCTATGATGGATTGAAATTTAAGAAAGGCAGGTGGAGTCTTGTTCCTGACATTCCTGTGCGTAATGCAAAATGATTTATGACTATTTGTCAGATAAATTCTTTTGGCATACACTTTGAAAAAAATCTCCAAATTTAAATGTTTAACTCCAAAACCATTATATTATGCAAAAAGGAAAAATTGGTGTTACTACTGAGAACATATTTCCTATTATTAAACAGTTTTTGTATTCCGATCATGAGATATTTCTTCGTGAGGTAATTTCAAATGCTGTAGATGCCACCCTGAAGCTGAAAACCCTGGCATCAACCGGCGATTTTAAAGGCGAAATGGGCGATTTAACCATTCATGTTTCGCTGGATACCAAAGCCGGAAGCCTGACAATTTCCGACAGGGGAATTGGAATGACAGCCGATGAGATTGATCAATACATCAATCAGATTGCTTTCTCGGGTGCAGAGGAATTTCTTCAGAAATATAAAAATGAAGCAAACGGTATTATTGGCCATTTCGGACTGGGTTTCTATTCTGTATTTATGGTATCCGAAAGGGTTGAAATATATACCAAATCCTACAAGGAAGATTCTGCTGCTGTTAAATGGACCTGTGATGGCAGTCCCGACTATTCCATCGAAGATTGTGAGAAGGCCGGCAGGGGATCGGATATAGTGCTTTATTTTGATAAGGATTCCAAGGAATTTTGTGATGAAAACCGTATTTACGAGCTGCTTCGTAAATATTGCAAGTTCCTGCCTGTTGAAATTGCTTTTGGCAAAGAAAAGGAATGGAAAGACGATAAGGAAGTTGAAACCGGCAAGGACAGGATCATCAACAATACCAAACCTGCCTGGACACAGAAACCTTCTGAACTGACGGATGAAGATTACAAGAAATTTTATGGCGAACTTTATCCGGTGCACGATGAGCCTTTGTTCTATATTCACCTGAATGTGGATTATCCTTTCAACCTGACCGGTATATTATACTTCCCGAAAATCAAAAACAACGTGGAAATCCAGAAGAACAGGATACAGCTGTATTGCAACCAGGTGTATGTCACCGATTCGGTTGAAGGAATTGTCCCTGATTTTCTGATGTTGCTTCATGGCGTGCTCGACTCGCCCGATATTCCATTGAATGTATCGCGCAGTTACCTGCAGAGCGATTCGAATGTGAAGAAGATCTCAGCACATATCACCAAGAAAGTAGCCGACCGACTGAGCGAAATATTTAAAAGTCAACGGCCTGAGTTCGAGAAAAAATGGGACGATCTTAAGTTGTTTATCGAATATGGGATGGTTTCAGACGAGAAATTCTATGAGAGAGCAGAAAAATTTGCTCTTCTTAAGAATACAGATGGCAAATATTTCACTTTTGAAGAATACAAGGAATTAATCAAAGACAACCAGACGGATAAGAACAAGAATCTGGTTTATCTCTATGCAACCAACAAGGAAGAACAGTTTAGTTTTGTGGAAACTGCTAAAAACAAGGGATATGATGTGCTGTTGATGGATGGTCAGCTGGATGTACATTACCTGAATTTGTTGGAACAGAAGATGAAAGATACACGTTTCATCCGCGTTGATTCCGATGTGATCGATCACCTGATCCAAAAGGAGGAAAGCCATCAGACTGAACTTTCGGGTGAACAGCAGGGCAGGCTTCGTTCTGTGTTCCAGAGCCAGCTTCCCAATAAAGAACATTTCTTTGTAAGTTTTGAAGACCTGGATGAGAAAGATGCTCCTATGGTGATTACCCAATCCGAATTTATGAGGAGGATGAAAGATATGGCCTCCATTTCTGGAGGAATGAATTTCTACGGAGAAATGCCTGACAGCTACAACCTGGTTGTCAATGCCAAACACCCTCTGGTTAAAAGGGTGATGGATGATGCTGAAACTGCCGTTGGCACTGAAGTGTCAAAGATTAATGAGAAGATGAAGCCTATCCAGTCCAATAAAGCTGATATCGAAAAGACTTTTAAGGACAAGAAACCTGAGGAAATCCCACAGGATGATAAGGACCGTGTTGCAGACCTGGATAAAAAGATCAAGGAACTGACCGATAAGAAGGAAAGTGTACTCAATAATTATGCTAAAGAAAATAAGCTGGTAAGGCAATTAATAGATTTGGCTTTACTCTCCAATAATATGCTGAAGGGTGAGGACCTGACCAAATTTGTAAAGCGTAGTATTGAATTAATTTAAGTTTAAAGTTTAAAGCTGGGGATTTAGTAAGCTGAAAAAGAGTCTGTACCATTCTGCAGACTCTTTTTTTAATAAAATATTTTTTGCATTTCTTTTCTTATTACTTCAATAGCAATATGTGTGGGGGCTTTGCCGACTTCCATTACCATTTCCAGAATGGTACGGCTAAGGTTTATTGCAGGAGATTCGGGTTTCACTTTCTCTGCAGCTAAATTGATGATTTTAACCATGTTCCCTTTTGCATTTCTAACAACTTCCCAGGTTTCGGATGAAAAATAAAGTTGTTGGGAAAAATTATGCTCAAACTCATTCCGGATGGTACTGAGCATTTCTGCTTGCAATTGCCTGCAGGTGTAATGGGGATTATTAACTCTTACCAGGAGGGATTCAGGAGATATCCTCTCCAGGAATAAAATGATACGTTCATAAGCTTGCAGTCGAAGAGGGGTGATTTGTTTTTGGTTTTGCAGGACCAATTCCTGTTTCCTCTTTTTTTCTTCATTCTGCAGAAACATTTTTAACATAAAATACGCAGTTATAAATACTACTACAGAAGGCAGGGTATATTTTAATATCTCTAATAACTGATCCATTTTTCTTTGTTTTTGTAGGCAATATTAAACAAATTCTGTATAAAACTTAATGGATCTTCTGAAAAAGTAATCAAAAAGTATTAATTTTAATGCCATAATTTTGCAGATAGTCAGATATCTGATTATCTGTGGCTAAAGAACTTAAGATCATTAACATTCAATAATATATTGAAAAAAGACAAATATTTATGATGGAAAAAGTATCACAGAGAATAGCCAATCTGGCCAGTTCGCAAACGGTTGCAATGAACCAAAAAAGCAAAGAGCTTCAGGCACAGGGAATAGATATTATAAACCTGAGTGTAGGAGAACCCGATTTTTTTACTCCGGATCATGTCAAAAAGGCAGCTAAAAAGGCTATTGACGATAATTTTTCATTTTATTCCCCTACTAATGGTTTTAAGGATCTTTTAGAGGCCATTGTCCAAAAATTCAAAAAAGAAAATAATCTTGATTTTACCACCGACCAGGTTATGGTATCCAATGGCGGTAAGCACGCAATCGCCAATGTGTTGATGTGCCTGGTTGATAAAGGTGATGAAGTAATTATCCCTGCTCCTTATTGGGTGAGTTATTCTGAACTTGTAAAATTGGCCGAAGGCGTTAATGTCATCGTTCCTACTACATTCGGGAATGATTTTAAGATGACCGCTGATCAGCTGGAAAAAGCCATCACTCCTAAAACAAAGGCCCTGATTCTCTGTTCGCCTTGCAATCCTACCGGATCGGTTTATTCGCATGATGAATTAAAAGCTCTTGCTGATGTGTTGGATAAACATAAAGATGTATTCATCCTTTCTGATGAGATTTATGAGCATATCAATTATGTCGGGAAACATGAAAGCATTGCCCAGTTCGAATTTTTGAGGGACAGGGTGGTCGTGATCAATGGCGTTTCAAAAGGTTATGCCATGACCGGCTGGAGAATAGGTTATATTGGCGCTCCTAAATGGATTACCAAAGCTTGCAGTAAGCTGCAGGGCCAGATGACCACCGGTGCTTCTTCTATAGCCCAGAAAGCAGCTGTGGCTGCCCTTACTTCTGAAAACAGCTATACCCTGATGATGAGAGATGCATTTAAACGCCGCAGGGATTTGGTGCTTGGAAAACTGGGGGAAATCAAAGGACTGAAAGTTAATAAACCTGAAGGCGCTTTTTATGTTTTCCCCGATGTCTCGGCATATTTCGGCAAATCGGATGGGAGTTCTACAATTAATAATTCAAGTGACATGTGCCTATATCTTCTAAATAAAGGCCATATTGCAACCGTTCCCGGTTCTGCCTTCGGTGACGATCACTGCATCCGCATTTCGTATGCCACTTCAGATGAAAATCTTGCAGAAGCCATGAAAAGAATGAAGGCTTCATTGGAAAA
>JAUZOH010000197.1 GCA_030706565.1 Bacteroidota bacterium
CGAAGGACTAAGGTTTTTGTATAGTTACGACGGTTATCGCTGGAAAGACCTTGGGCACACTTACTTAAAACCCGCGATAGGCAAACAGAAAGTATTACGCGACCCGTCCATTGCCCAGGGACCGGACAAAACTTTTCACCTGGTCTGGACATCAAGCTGGCATGGTGATTTAGGTTTTGGCTATGCCAGTTCCAAAGATTTGATCCACTGGTCGGCTCAAAAGTTTATCCCGGTAATGGCTTATGATACAACAACGGTTAACGTCTGGGCACCTGAAATATTCTATAATAATGAAAATAAAGACTTTGTAATCGTCTGGGCCTCTACAATACCATTTAAATTTCCCAAAGGAGAAGAAGATGAAGACAACAATCACCGCCTCTATTATGCCACCACCAAGGATTTCAAAACTTTTTCAAAAACCCGGCTGCTCTGTGATCCCGGGTTCAGTGCCATTGATGCGGTAATTGTCAAACAAAACAGGGGAAAATATGTTTTGGTATTAAAAGATAATACACGCCCGAACAGAAACATCAAAGTAGCCTTCAGCGATAAAGCGACCGGCCCGTATATAAATGTTTCAAAACCTTTTACAGGTGAGTATTGCGAAGGCCCTGCAGTGGCAAAAGTTGGGAATAAATGGCTGATCTATTACGATGCATATAGGGCAAAAAAGTTTGGAGCTTCCGAAACCAAAGACTTTAAAACATTCAAAGATATCTCGGATAAAATTTCAGTACCCGAAGGCCATAAACATGGTACAATTTTCAAGGTAAAAGAAAATATCTTAAAAAATCTGCTTCAGCAATCGGCTATAAAAGAATAAGTATTCTGGATAAATCAGCATAATGAAAAGATTTAAAAAACGATACAAGATTAAAAAGACAAACTGCAATGAACATTTTAAAATACAAAAGAGATATTCGGGGAAATCATATATATCTTGTATTTAGCCTAATTTTCGGTCTGGGTGTATCACTCAATGCCCAGGAAACCATCCGTTACACTGGCAATACATTGGTAAATATCGATTATCATCACGGACAGTTAAGTCCGGCAGTCGGGGTACACAACATACAAGTGTTCCGCGCTAACCGCCAGCATCCCGAACTGGCCGAAGGCTCAGGCTGGACGTACAACCACGCGCCCATGCTTGCATACTGGAACAACCTGTTCTATCTTGAATACCTGAGCGATTCGGTCAGTGAAAGCGTTGCGCCGGGCCAAACATTACTGACCACTTCAAAGGACGGCTATAACTGGAGCAAACCCAAGGTAATTTTTCCCAAGTATAAAGTTCCGGAGGGCACCGTAAAAGAAACTGAAAAAGATGGTCTGCTCACGGCCCACAATCTGTATTCCGTGATGCATCAGCGCATGGGTTTTTATGTCTCCAAGAAAAACCGCCTGCTGATTCTGGCCTTCTACGGGATAAGCATGAATGAGCGCGATGCGCCCAATGACGGGAAAGGCATCGGACGTGTTGTCCGTGAAGCCTTTCCTGACGGACATCTGGGACCGATTTATTTCATTCATTACAATCCTGCATGGAACGCGAAAAACACTTCTTATCCCTTTTATACCAAAAGTAAAGACAAAGGATTTGTTGAAGCCTGCAATGAGCTGATGGACAATCCTCTGATGATGCAGCAATGGAACGAAGAATCAGATCCTAAAGACCCACTTATCCCCCTTCAAAAGGATTATAAAGCTTTCTGCTTCTATCATCTTCCGGATGGCAGGGTGGTCGGGCTTTGGAAGAATGCACTTACTTCCATCAGCAATGACAACGGGAAAACATGGCCATTGCCTGTAAGGGCGCCAAAATTTGTGAATGCCAATGCCAAATTCTGGGGACAGCATACTTCCGACGGAAAATACGTGACGGTATATAATCCGTCAGAATTCCGTTGGCCACTGGCACTTTCCGTAAGTCAGGACGGGTTGGATTATAACAATCTCCTGCTGGTTCAGGGTGAAATTTCGACCATGCGCTATGGCGGTTTTTTTAAAAACAATGGGCCGCAATATGTCCGAGGAATCATTGAAGGCAATGGAATTCCGCCTGACGGAAACCTCTGGTTGACTTACAGTATGAACAAGGAAGATATCTGGGTTGCCGAAGTACCGGTTCCCATTTCCGACAAAGTGGAAAACCAGGTGAATGATGTGTTCAATACGATGAATCCTGGTGAAGAATTGAAATATTGGAATATTTACAGCCCGCTTTGGGCGCCGGTGAAAACCGGAACTGCAAAAGATGGATCCAAATGCCTGGTATTAAGAGATTGGGACAAATTCGATTTTGCCAAAGCAGAAAGAATATTCCCGGCTTCCAAAAAACTTTCGATAGAATTCTCGCTGGAAACAGCACAAAGCAATAAAGGATTATTGCATGTTGAATTACAGAATTCAAAAGGAACGCCAGCCATTCGGCTGGTGTTTGATTCGACAGGATATTGTATGGCCAAGGCCGGATACAGATATTCAAGGATAATGAAATATAATGCCGGTCAGGAATATAAGTTCCGCATCAGCTTTGATACAGATAAAAGATTTTACACGGTCAATGTAAACGGTAAAGATGTGCACAGGGGATTGTTTTTTGCCCCGGTTGATTCACTTGAAAGAATCGTGTTCCGTACTGGCGAGCCCCGCTATCTACCCAATGCCGAAACCCCAGCCGAACAAATGTTTGACGTTCCTGATGCCGGCGAAAAAGATGCCGAATCAGCATTTTACATCAAATATGTAAGAACAACTCTTTAAGTTTAACCAAGCAATGATGAACAGGTATATAAAAATATTTTTAGTTCTTGCAGCCCTTAACTGTTCTGCATTTTCCCAGAAAGAAAAAAATCAGCCCGTTTTAAAGGCTGACAACTTTAAACATTATGTTGATTATTTCAACCGGATGGATAATGAGAATATTGCCGGAGCAATACCCAATTCAGCTTCCTGGGCATGGATAAAAACCAACATTCCCTTGTTTGAATGTCCCCAGGATAATTTTGAGGAAATTTATTATTTCCGCTGGTGGAGCCTGCGTAAGCACATTATTAAAACTCCGGCTGGTTATGCAATCACGGAATTTCTGGTTCCCCGGACTTATGCCGACAAATACAACCTGATTAGTTCCGCACTGGGCCATCACATCTATGAAAGCCGGTGGCTAAGGGATACATCATACCTGGACCAGGATATAAGGATCTGGTTTCATGGCAATGACGGTAAACCTTTGAAAAAACTCCGCTTCTACAGTGGTTGGAACGCAGATGCCATATACAATCAATACCTGGTTAACGGGGATAAAAATAATATCATCTCAAAACTTCCCGACCTGATTGCAGATTATGAAGCCTGGGAAGCCGAAAAACGCCATCCGTCAGGTCTATTCTGGCAGTTTGATGTTCGTGACGGCATGGAAGAATCGCTGAGCGGCGGAAGAAAATTAAAAAATGCCAGGCCAACCATCAACAGTTACATGTACGGCAATGCCATGGCTATTTACAAAATTGCCGGTTTAGCCGGCAAGCCCGATATTGCAAAGAAATACAGGTTAAAGGCTGACACCATCAAAAAACTGATCCAGCAGCAATTATGGAATCCCAAAGATACCTTTTTCGAGACTCTGGAACAAAATGATTCGATTGCCAATGTCCGCGAAGCCATAGGCTTTATTCCCTGGTATTTTAACCTTCCCGATTCCGCCTATAACCTTGCCTGGAAACAGGTGATAGATACCAAAGGCTTTCTAGCTCCTTTTGGATTGACAACTGCCGAACAGCGTGCTCCTTATTTTCGTTCCCATGGTTGTTGCAAATGCGAATGGGATGGAGCAGTATGGCCATTTGCCACATCCCAGACCATGACTGCCCTTGCAAATTTCATGAACAATTACACACAAAATATTATCAACGATTCTGCATATTTCCATTTGCTCGAACTTTTTGTTGAATCCCAATATTACCGCGGACGGCCGTATATAGGCGAATATCTAGACGAAAAAACAGGTTATTGGCTGAAAGGCGATGAAGAACGGAGCCGGTATTACAACCATTCAACCTTCTGTGATCTCATCATCAGCGGACTTGTAGGATTAAGGCCTAGGCCGGATAATATCCTTGAAGTGAACCCGCTTATTCCCCAGAACCGATGGGACTGGTTTTGCCTCGACCAGGTTTCTTATCACGGTAAAATGGTAACTGTTGTCTGGGATAAAACTGGTGAGAAATACAATCTTGGCAAGGGATTCCGTGTACTTGTAAATGGCAGAACAGTTGCCTCTTCAGATGGATTAAAGAGGATTTGTGTGAAATTATAAATTCTAAAGCAGGCAAATTCCTTGCCGTTGGCTTCGGTCAAGGGATAAAAAATAGAGAATTTTTAATTTGGATTTAGCCAAAATATTTCAATGCTTTATAACCGGTTAATGATCATGATAAATAAAAATATAAAAAATATTTCTAAAAAATTTTCCCTGCTTTTACTGGTCCTTGTGGCTGTGCAGAATTATCTATCTGCCCAGATTGTTTTGCCAAAAATCATTAGTAACAACATGGTACTTCAGCGCAATAAACCGGTAGTCATCTGGGGTTTGGCTGCTGCCGGCGAACACATCACCGTTAAGTTTAGCAACCAGGTCAAGGTAGCAGTTGCAGATACTTCAAAACACTGGCAGGTAGTGCTTGATCCCATGGAAGCATCGGCAAATCCACGTGAAATGATTATTTCAGGATCAAATGCCGTCAAACTCGAGAACATCCTGGTTGGAGAAGTCTGGCTCTGTTCTGGCCAGTCCAACATGGAATACAGCATGCGCAAGCACTGCAAAATTGCTGAGATGAAAGGAGAAAAAGCAAGTAAAAATGAACTGGCCCTTGCGAAAAATCCCAATATCCGTATTTTCCTGGTTAACCGGAAATTTATGTCGCCTGATCCCAGGCATAAAGGCTGGGAAATCGCACAGGATTCTGCACTAAAACTATTCTCCGCCGTCGGTTATTTTTATGGCAAAGAATTGTACAAAAATTTGAATGTTCCGATTGGAATGATCTCCTCTGCCGTGAGTGGCAGCGCCATTGAACCCTGGCTGCCGTCAGACGCCGCCATGAAACTTAAGGAAAATGATTTTATCAAAAAAAATAGCGAACACGGCAAGTTTTATTCCTCAATGATATCCCCGCTGGCACCGTTTACAATTAGTGGTTTTCTTTGGTACCAGGGTGAGACAAACTGTTTCCTGAATGAAGACGTCCAATATGCTTACAAAATGCGATTGCTGATCAATATTTGGCGCAAAGCATGGGCAAACGATTCCTTACCGTTCTATTTCGTCCAGATTGCTCCTTTCAGCTATTCACAGAGTAAAGGGAAAGAGGTGCTGACAAAAGAAACGTTACCCAAGTTCCGCGAAGCCCAAACTTTTGCCTTAAATATTCCCCATACGGGAATGGTTGTAATAACCGATCTGAACGACAGCATTAGCGAGCTTCATCCATTTCATAAACCGGAAGTAGCCCGCCGGCTCTCACTGTGGGCCCTTGCAAAAGTTTACGGGAAAAACACCGTATATTCAGGACCGGTATATAAGCAAATGAAAATTAAGGGGTCAAAAATTGAACTTGAATTTGATTATTGCGGTAGTGGATTGGTCAGTCGCGATGGCAAACCGCTCGATTGGTTCGAGATTTCCGGGGCAGACGGCATATTTGTCCCGGCACAGGCCGAAATAAAAGGCAACAAAGTAATTGTTTCAGCAGTTTCTGTTCGTTCGCCCAGGGCAGTTCGCTTTGGATGGGACGAAACTGCCCGCCCCAACCTGTTCAACAAGGAAGGCCTTCCGGCAGCATCATTTCGCACGGATAATCCCCTACTTAAAGAATATTTAAAAATATACCATAACTTAAACTGAATCAAACCATTTTAAAAGATTAAAATATCAGGGAATGAAAAATTTATTTGCTTTATCCTGTCTGCTGCTGTTTTCCACCGGATTATTTGCCCAGACCGCAGATGAACAGTATAAAAAACCTTTAAAAGAAGTACTGGATGAAATTCAAACCGGATTTAAGGTCAAATTGAAATATCCTGAAGATCTGGTTAAGGACAAGGTATTGAACTATGCAGAATGGCGAATTCGCAGTTACAGTCTGGACCAGACTCTGACAAATGTCCTGTCACCCTTCGACATGTCATTTATCAAGGAATCTGAAAATGTCTATAAAATAAAAACTTTTGAATACGCCAGGCGCACCCCTGAAGAAGGCAAAGCACAGCTGGCCTATTTTTCAACTTTATACAATGACCGCAGTTCCTGGGAAGCAAGGAAAAAGGGACTAAGAGAGTGCATGATTTCTGCACTGGGACTAACACCCATGCCCAAAAGCCCCGGGTCAAAACCCATTGTCACCCCCAAAAGGGTAATGAATGGCTATACGGTACAAAACGTAGCCATAGAAACCCTTCCGGGGCTTTATGTTTGTGGTTCGCTATACAGGCCGATCAAACCCAGAGGCTTATGCCCTATTATCCTCAATCCGGACGGGCATTTTCAGGACGGGCGCTACCGCGCCGACTGCCAGTACCGTTGTGCCATGTTGGCCCGTATGGGTGCCATAGCTTTCAATTATGACCTTTTTGCCTGGGGAGAATCGCATCTTCAGTTTAAAGATGAAGACCACCGCAGGAGTATTGCCAACACCATACACAATTTGAACGGAATCCGGATATTGGATTATCTAACTACATTGAAAGATGCTGATACAAGCCGGATCGCTATTACAGGAGCTTCCGGAGGCGGCTCACAAACCATGCAGCTCACCGCAATTGACAACAGGATAAAGGTCAGCGTGCCGGTTGTAATGGTTTCATCCTATTTCTTTGGCGGTTGTCCCTGCGAAAGCGGCATGCCTTTCCAGTTATGCCTCGGAGACACAAACAATGCCGAGATTGCAGCTATGGCTGCGCCCAGGCCTATGCTGATCATCTCCGATGGAAAAGATTGGACAGCCAATGTGCCTGAACTTGAATTCCCATTTATCCAGCGTACATAC
>JAUZOH010000198.1 GCA_030706565.1 Bacteroidota bacterium
AATGTTGCTGGATCTTCCAAATTTTTAAGACTCATACGTGAGAAAAAATATGAAGAAGCCATCACCATAGCCCGCCACCAGGTGGAAGGTGGGGCCCAGATTATTGATGTCAACATGGACGAAGCTATGCTTGATGCAGAAAAAGAAATGGTGAACTTCCTCAACCTGATTGCCTCTGAACCTGACATTTCCAAGCTGCCCATCATGATCGATTCATCAAAGTGGCCGGTGTTGGAAGCCGGGTTAAAATGCCTGCAGGGAAAATCTGTTGTCAACTCCATCAGTTTGAAGGAGGGAGAAGAAATTTTCAGGGAACATGCCGGAAAAATCAAACGTTACGGTTCAGCAGTCGTGGTTATGGCATTCGACGAAAAAGGCCAGGCTACAACATTTGAACGGAGAAAAGAAATCTTCTCCAGGGCCTACCGGATTTTGGTAGATGAAGTTCATTTCGCCCCGGAAGACATCATCTTCGATCCCAACGTTCTGGCAATTGCCACTGGTATCGAAGAACACAACCACTATGCGGTCGATTTCATTGAAACAGTCAAATGGATCAAAAGAAATCTTCCTTATGCCAAAGTAAGCGGAGGGATTAGTAACCTCTCCTTTTCTTTTAGAGGAAACAATGTAGTTCGCGAAGCCATGCACTCTGTTTTCCTTTACCACGCCATAAATGCCGGCCTTGATATGGGAATTGTCAATCCCGGTATGTTGCAGGTATATGATGACATTGAGCCCGAATTGCTTCAAAAAGTTGAGGATGTGGTTCTCGATAAACACGCCGATGCAACCGAACAGCTGATTGAACTTGCCGGAAAGCTCAGATCAACAGCCACCGCCCCAGCTGGTGAAGAAAAAGAAGGCTGGAGAAAGAAAACAGTAGAAGAAAGGATTAAATATTCCCTGATCAAAGGGATAACAGAATTTATTGACGAGGATGTCGAAGAAGCCCGCAGGAAGCTGCCAAAAGCTATTGATGTAATTGAAGGTCCCTTGATGACTGCCATGAATGTGGTTGGCGATTTATTTGGAGCAGGGAAAATGTTCCTGCCCCAGGTGGTGAAAAGCGCCAGGGTAATGAAAAAAGCTGTAGCCCGCTTGTTGCCTTACATTGAGGAAGAAAAAGCAAGAGGGGGAGATAAAGGCAATGCAGGCAAAGTATTGCTGGCCACCGTTAAAGGTGATGTACACGACATAGGGAAAAACATTGTCAGCGTTGTTTTGAGCTGCAACAATTATGAAATAATTGACTTAGGGGTGATGGTCCCCTGTGAAAAGATACTGGAGGAAGCACGCAAACAAAAAGCAGATATAATCGGATTAAGCGGCCTGATCACTCCTTCATTGGAAGAAATGGCCCATGTAGCCCAGGAAATGGAAAGGCAAAAATTCACCATCCCGTTGATCGTTGGAGGAGCCACCACTTCCCCCTTGCATACTGCAGTTAAAATTGCACCCCAATATTCGCATCCGGTGGTGCAGGTGAAGGATGCCTCAAAAAGTGTAAAGGTTGTAAGCAGTTTGCTTTCGCCAAATAAACGTGACGGTTATATCAGTCAAATAAACCAGGAATATGAGGCTTACAGGGCAAATCATGCAAAAGAAAATCTTTCCCTGTTTACTCTTGAGGAAGCAAGACAAAACAAGTTTGTCACCGACTGGCAAAAAGCGGCTATCATAAAACCACAAAAACTTGGTATATATTCCTTTACAGATTTTTCGAATAAAGAATTAAGCCAGTATATTGACTGGACATTTTTCTTTATTTTATGGGGCTTGAAACGCAAGTACCCGGAAGTGCTTTCAGATCCTGAGAAAGGCGAGGAAGCCACAAAACTCTTCAAGGATGCCCAAACTTTCCTTAAAGAGATTATTGAAAAGCAGATGTTTGAAGCCAGGGCGGTATATGGTTTATTCCCTGCCAATTCTGTTGGGGATGATATTGAAATATATACCGATGAAAAACGCAACAAAGTTCTTAAGGTCATACATAATCTGCGAAAACAGAGGCAAGATGCTGACGACAACATCAATTACTGCCTTTCCGATTTTATTGCGCCAAAAGAAAGCGGTGTTGCCGATTACATAGGAGCATTTGCGGTTACAGCAGGGCTGGGCATAGAAAAATGGCTGGCCCGGTACGAAGCCGATCATGACGATTATAGAAGTATCATGCTGAAAGGGCTTGCCGACCGCCTGGCAGAAGCTTTGGCAGAATTCCTTCACCTTAAAGTCAGAAAAGAATTCTGGGGTTATGCACCCAATGAAAATCTGAGCTTTGCCGAATTAATTAAGGAAAGCTATCAGGGAATCCGGCCTGCAGCAGG
This sequence comes from Bacteroidota bacterium, assembly GCA_030706565.1. NCBI lineage: Bacteria > Pseudomonadati > Bacteroidota > Bacteroidota bacterium. Next base: position 2,331 of record JAUZOH010000198.1, read on the forward strand.
ATATCCGGCCTGTCCCGACCATTCCGAAAAAGCAGCCATATTTGATCTGCTTCATGTCACAGAAAATACAGGTATTCAACTAACCGAAAGTTTTGCAATGTACCCGGCAGCTTCTGTTAACGGCTTATACTTTGCCCATCCTCAGGCTCGGTATTTTTCTGTAGGGAAAATCGGACAGGATCAGCTTGCCGACTATTCCCAAAGAAAGGGAATGGAACAAAACGAAGTTAAAAAGCTATTAATCAACAATATTGAATAAATAAAAAAACCACGCAATCAATTAAAACTGAATGACGTGGTTTTTATTTTATTTGCTTTTCTTAGTCCTAAGCCATATTTGCTGGCCGACAACAGGCTGACTTCCAGGTTTCATCCTGTTTTTGCGATACAGAACCCTGAGTTTTACGCCAAACATCTGGGAGATGGAATGCATGGTCTGGCCATTTGCCACAGAATAGAAATCCTTCCCTTCCTCAGCCTTTCGTCTCTTTGGCTGAATATAGATGATCTGACCCTCATAAATCTGAGTATCCTTAGGCAAATCGTTATAACGGCGCAATTCCCAATCCAGCATCTGCATGTCGTCGGCAATTTTGTGCAGGTCATCCCCTTTCTTTGCCACCACATATTCAATCTGGTTATTTTTAAGTACCTGCCGGCTCAGGCCCACAACAAAATTTTCAGCAAATTCACTGCTGGCCTTTTTCGCAGGTTTGAAATTGCCCTGAGCCAGTACCTCCTGGTCAAGTAAATATAGCTGATTGTCCTCAATCACCTTTATCAGATGCTGCGAATAAAGAGGATCGGTAGCATAACCGGCCTGTTTTAAACCCTGCGCCCAACCGATATAATCAGAAGGATCAAGTTTGAAAAGAAAGGAATAACGTTTAGTTTTCATCAAAAAATCGGAATGATCAGCAAATGACTGTTCTGCATCCTGATATTTTCTGAAGCATTCGCCCTTGGCATCATCGTCAAAGTATACCTTTTCGCCATTCCAGTTGTGGCATTTAATTCCGAAATGATTATTGGCCGTGCTCACCAGAGAGCTTTTCCCGTTGTGTGTTTCAATCATCCCTTGTCCGACAATAATACTGGCAGGAATGCCGCTGCGTTTCATCTCTCGTATGGCAAGTTCTTTATACGTATTGATATATTTTTGTCCCTCAGAAGGCCTGGGACTTTGAGCGGCAATAGGATAAAATAAAAAACAAAAAAACCATACAGCAAGGGAATATAGATGTTTTATTTTCATTCAGCTTGTTATTGCAAATTTGAAATATCTGAAATTATTGCCTCATTATCCTGGCAAATTCCTCCCACAAAGGATCCTTAGGCAAAGGAGCTTCAATAAGAATCTCTTCGCCTGAAACGGGATGTGTAAAATGTACACGCCGTGCATGCAGGCTGATACCCCCGTCCTTGTTTGATCTGGGGAAACCATATTTCAAATCTCCCTTTATAGGGCAACCAATTCTTGCGAGCTGACAACGGATCTGATGATGGCGTCCGGTTTGCAGATCAACTTCAAGCAGAAAATAATTGTCCGATTTAGCTAGTAATTTGTAACTAAGGATAGCATTTTTCGAGTTCCTTACTTCGCGGTCGTAAGCATAACTTTTATTCTGATCTGTGTTACGAACCAGATAATGAGTAAGGACATCTTCCTCTTTGGGCGGCTTATTTTTAACAATAGCCCAGTAAGTTTTTTTCACCTCTTTTTCCTTGAACATCAAGTCAAGACGAGTCAGGGCCTTACTCGTACGGGCAAAAAGCACCACACCACTTACCGGCCGGTCAATACGGTGAACAACGCCCAGAAAAACTTTTCCGGGCTTATTGTACTTCACCTTTATATAATCTTTTACCTTCTGGTCCAGGGAGACATCACCCGTCTTATCACCCTGTACAATATCAGAACAGCTCTTATTGACAGCGATGATATGGTTGTCTTCGTATAGTATCTCCAGTTCTCCGTTTGGGCTACCAACCATTAGTATTGTTCTTTTTCGTTAGGGAAATCTCCGGATTTAACATCCTTGACATAATTTCCTATAGCCCCGTTGATTTCGTCAAAAAGATTCAGGTAGCGGCGCAGGAAACGGGGAGAAAAACCCTGCGTAATCCCTAGCATATCGTGAAGAACAAGTACTTGTCCATCTACCTGACCTCCGGCACCAATGCCAATGATAGGTATCTTAAGCTCAGAAGCAACCTGGGCAGCCAGGCTGGCAGGAATTTTTTCCAGGGTGATGGCGAAACAGCCGAGATCTTCAAGCAAATGTGCATCACTAATCAACTTTTGTGCTTCAGCTTCTTCTTTTGCCCTTACCTGATAAGTTCCGAATTTATTAATAGACTGCGGTGTAAGTCCCAGATGGCCCATGATAGGGATACCCGCACTGAGAATCCGCTCAACCGATTCTTTAATTTCCACTCCGCCTTCAATCTTAACGGCACCAGCGCCGGTTTCTTTCATGATACGAATGGCTGAAGCCAAAGCTTCAAGAGAATTGCCCTGATAAGTTCCAAAAGGCATATCAACCACGACCAAGGCACGTTTCACAGCCCTGACTACAGAAGCCGCATGATATATCATGTTATCCAGGGTAATAGGTAATGTTGTGGTATATCCGGCCATCACATTTGAAGCAGAATCACCTACCAATATAGCATCAATCCCCGCATTATCAACAATCTTAGCCAATGAATAATCATAAGCTGTAACCATTGATATCTTTTCACCCCTAGATTTCATTTCCATGAAGGTATGGGTGGTAATACTACGAATATTGCTTTCTACTGACATAACCTTTAATATTTTTATTCAACATAATTTCTAAAAGACAAAGCTACGAATAATAAATATTTTATAAATCCTTTTTAACGTTATTAGATCAAAGTAAAGGCTCCTTCAGGATAATTATGCCAAAAATCAGGCAGGGATAAAGTAAAATTTCATACTTTTGATTAACCTTTCCGCGATGAAAGTGCATTCAATACAAGGAATAAATTTTAGAACAAACCTTATGATTAACAAACAAATGATAGCTCCGGAAAGTATTATTGTAGTGGGAGCTTCTAATAATCTGCATAAACCTGGCGGAAAAGTTTTAAAAAATCTTATTGACGGAGGATATAAAGGAAAAATCTTCGCTGTTAATCCGAAAGAACAAGAGATACAGGGTATCCCTTGTTATCCTGACGTAAGCGAGGCGCCCTCTGCCGATCTGGCCATTATTGCCGTAGCTGCAAAATATTGCCTGCCAGTGGTCGAAGAACTGGCAAAAGTAAAACATACACTGGCTTTTATAATTATTTCAGCCGGTTTTAGCGAAGAAAGCCAGGAAGGAGCCATACTTGAAAAACAGATAACAAATGTAATTGACAGTGTTGGAGGATGTCTGATTGGCCCCAACTGCATTGGCATCCTCAACCAAAATCATCACAGCATTTTCACCACTCCCATTCCCAAGGTATCTCCGCAGGGTTGTGATTTAATCTCGGGTTCAGGGGCAACAGTAGTGTACATCGTAGAATCAGGACTTCCCAAGGGTTTGAAATTCTCATCCATCTTTTCGGTTGGCAATTCGGCTCAGACAGGGGTTGAAGAAGTACTCGAATACCTGGATGAAACCTTTGATTCCCAAACCAGTTCGAGGACTAAAATCTTATATGTCGAAAGCATTAAAAATCCAGATAAATTTCTGCAACATGCTTCATCGTTGGTTAGAAAAGGCTGTAAAATAGCAGCCATCAAAGCAGGGACATCAGCAGCAGGAAGCCGTGCAGCTTTATCTCATACGGGCGCTCTGGCCAGTTCCGATCTGGCAGTGGAGGCATTATTCAGGAAAGCCGGCATTGTCAGGTGTTTTGGACGCGAAGAGCTCACCACAGTCGCCTGTGTATTGATGCATAAGGAAATCAAAGGGAAAAACATAGCCATCATCACCCATGCAGGCGGTCCTGCCGTCATGCTAACCGATGCACTTTCCAAAGGAGGTTTTAACATCCCTCCATTCCAGGGCAAATACGCCGAAGAATTAAAACAACAGCTTCTTCCCGGATCGGCAGTTTCTAACCCTATCGATATACTGGCTACAGGTACAGCCGAACAATTAGGCATTGCCATTGATTATTGCGAAAATCATTTCGATGAAACGGACGCCATCATGGTGATTTTCGGCAGTCCCGGACTGGTAAAGGTTTTTGATGCCTATAATGTTTTGCATCAAAAGATGGAAACCTGTTCTAAACCCATCTTCCCTGTTTTGCCTTCCCTGTTCAATGCCCATGATGAAATCGACTTATTCCTTTCGCAGGGGCATGTGATCTTTCCGGATGAAGTATTGCTGGGAACGGCCATTACCAAGGTACTCAATACGCCTAAACCGGCTGAAGAAAAAATCAGCTATGAAGGTGTGGATATTCCGAAGATAAGAAGCATCATTGAAAAATCGCAGGACGGATATGCCGATTTTCCTGTTATTCAAGACCTGCTTCATGCCTGTGGCATACCAACGGTAAAAGAAGTGGTCGCGACAAGCCGCAAACAGATTATTTCTTATGCCAATGAATTCGGCTACCCACTTGCCTTAAAGGCAGTTGGTCCTTTACACAAATCAGATGTGGGAGGAGTGGTACTCAATATTAAAACGGAACGGCATCTTTTAATTGAATATAG
>JAUZOH010000199.1 GCA_030706565.1 Bacteroidota bacterium
ACGGCAATCACAGTTCCCTTATATTGCCTGAGGTGTTCCTCCAGCCATTCGACCGACTCGGCATCAAGATGGTTGGTGGGCTCATCCAGGAGCAAAATATCCGGTTCGCGGAGCAGCAGCCGGCAGAGTGCTACCCTGCGGCGCTCTCCGCCCGAAAGGTTCTTCACCAGGGCATCGCCTTCGGGGCAACGAAGGGCATCCATCGCCCTTTCCAGCTTGATGTCAAGCTCCCAGCCGTTGACATGGTTGATTTTTTCGGTAAGCTGTCCCTGAAGGTCCAGGAGCTTGTTCATCTCATCATCGGACATCTCTTCGGCAAACCGCTGATTTACTTCTTCATATTCCTTCAGCAAATCAATAACTTCCTGTACACCTTCCTGAACCACTTCTTTGACAGTCTTGTTGTCGTCGAGGTGAGGCTCCTGTTCAAGCAGCCCGATGGAGTAGCCCGGGGCAAATACCACTTTGCCTTCGTACGATTGTTCAACCCCTGCAATAATCTTTAGCAGGGTCGATTTGCCAGAGCCGTTTAAGCCAATAATGCCTATTTTCGCCCCATAGAAAAAAGAGAGGTAGATGTTGTTCAATACCTTTTTTTGGGGAGGAAAAGTTTTTCCCACACCTACCATCGAAAAAATGATCTTTTTGTCGTCGGCCATATTTATTTAATTATCGGATGCGTTCAAAGTCGTCTTTGGTGAAGCCATCGGGTTCTTTGGCGCTTATATCGTGATAGTTGAAATAATACAGCTTTGAATCGTCGGTGCCAAAAATAAGAACATACGACCTGCCGGTTTTCACATCTTCGTCACTTGGACCAACCTTATGCAAAAACAGCATGTCCGGGGATTTCTGGTTGATTGCCTGTTCGATTTCTTTGTGGGATACGATTTTTACAGGATGTTTATAAAGGGTTGCAATACTTGCCGGATCAATTCCTTTGGCAATATCGCCCTGAGTCAGCAAAAGTGTTTTGCTTTTAATCTGTTTGATGTTTTTATTGTAATACCGTAGGAATTTCATCCTGGAATTATTCGGGCTCAGATCGATCAATTTTACGTGATCCTGAATAAAACGGATGATTACAGGGAATTTATACAAATAATCGCCATCGGAGGTGAAAACATAAGAAACAGGGACAGAAGCAAATTCCGGCATCAGGGTAATATCCTTGGTCGTATCGCCCAATAAAAGGTTGATGAAATTATAATAAACTCCTTCTTCATCCTTTTCAAACTTTGTTTTGGTGAAAACCAGGAAAGATGAATTGGAGTCATAACGAAGTTTCTGAAAATCCTGATCTGAAATGAATTCATAAGGAGTCAGTTTCCAGTCTTCCTGAACGGCTTTTTTCAGAGCCACACTGAATCCGCTGGTGGGATTATCCAATACTACATAAGTCTTTGATTTCAGCAGAACCGATATTTGTTTCCTGGTAGGGAAAGGAGATTTGTTTTGCGCCATTCCCAGGGTTACCATCAAAGTCATCAAAATTAACAAACAAGTCTTTTTCATACATCAATATTTAATTAATCAAAATTATACGGATTTTATGCCGTTAATTTAAAAGTCATCCAACGATGAAAACATTTCACAAACATAATAGTTCCTGAATTATATAATTTTATTTTTTAGCCAATTTTTTAAAATCGCTTTCCAGAAAACTATCCGGATGATTGTCGTTAACCATGTGATAGTCGAAGTAATAACATTTGGCATCAGCAGCGCTCATGATGATTTTATAACATCTTGCCCTAAACCTGGTTTTTTCGGGCCCCACTTTGTGCAGGAAAACCACATCATCATCCCGGTTATTAATGGCATCTTCAATTTCTTCGCGGGTTACAATTTTAAATTTATACGGGTATATCCTTTTTATGCGGGCTTCGGTATTGACTTCTTTCGACATTTCGTCGGCAACCAGGTAGAGCGTTTTGGTCTTGATATCACCCATATTTTCATTATAATATTTAAAAATATTGGTAGTCAAAAGTTTTGGGTTTGTCTGCAACCGTTTGACATGATCTTGCATGAAACGGACTAACACGCTCAGTTTGTAAATATAGTTTTCCTGATCCACTCCTTCGTAGGCAAGAGGAATGGCACAAATATCGGGCATCTCCTTAAGGGTACGGTAATTTCCTCCCATAAGCAGGTGTAAAAATCTGTAGGTGGCTTCTGTCTTATCTCCCGTGAAATTTACCAGGGTCATCATCAAAAAGGAATAATGAGGGTCCATTTTTTTCTTTTCAAATTCCTGATTGGTGATAAAGTCGAAAGGAGTAATTTTCCATTCCTTCTTCATGATATCCTTGATGTTCAGGTTAAAATCGCACATGGGGTTGTTTTCGAGCACGACCAATGTTTTTGTAGACATAAATTTATTCATGTCCTGACCCGTGGGGACATAATCCTGAGCCGTGGCAATGTGCTCAACGCAGATCATTGCCAGTAAAATAAAAATTTTTTTCATCCGAGAAATAATGTTAGAATTAAGATAAACTGAAAACTGCGTATTTATTTGCTCTCTGTTTACGGTAAATGAACAGGCACGTTGCATTTCAGCATTAATATTTACGGTTTAATGTTAATGTTTCTGTGGTAACATCAAGGGATTTCTTTCGTTAAATTTCCGGATGTACATAAATTTCAGCTGGTCTCTTTTCCTGGTTCTCAGTTGGGCATATTCATCATGCAATTCGGGATCGCTCATTAATAAGGTTTCCACGCTTTTTTCATCATAGTCCAATACCTTTCCGGTTTTGAAATCGATCAAGTACTGGCGCATTTCAGAAGTGGCATAATTTTGGGGCATCATCCCATAGTAGTAATAATTGTAATAATTATTATAAAAAGGGTCATAAGGATAAGCCCTGTTGTAATTGGTGACGGTTGCCAGGAAATGGCAGATGCTTCCGATAACGGTGACCCGGTTAAAACCCTGGCCAAACAAGATAAACAGAGCTCCGTTTTGTGAATACCCCCAGATTTTATCCGTTTTGATTTCCTGGCGTACTCCGAAATCGTCGTAGTAATAAACAGATTTATCCCTGAGCAGTCCTTCAAAAAAATCCGGACTGTTTGAATCTAGGCTGGTGATGACTCTTGCTACAGGTAAGGGGTCGTTTTGCTTGACCTGTGAGAAGTTCAGATAGAGACCATCTTCAAATTTGAAATCAGGACTATATTTTACCCATTTTGTCTTGGTTGTATCTGTCTGTCCATAAACGAAACTTGTCGAAATTGCAAGAACAAGAAAAAAGATAATTTTTCTCATGAAATTAAAATTAAGCTTTAGACTAATTACCGCTTTGAATAAACAAAGTTAATAAGTTTTGTCTATTCCTGCTTGAATTCGTACTTCTATTTTTACCTTCAAACCGGAAAACAATTTGCATATTTATACATAAAAATGCACAAACAAATGTGTTTGACATTTAACCGTTTAAACTTTTTGCCCTGAGAAAAGTTGATCTGATTGAATAATATTTGTTGTACTTGCTTTTTAATAAGGGAAAAAGGTTTTTACTTTACATTAAATATTTATAACTTTAATCACGGTGGATAAGGGTTATAATTTATTTTTTCTAAAATCAGGCAAGTTATTATAGCAATGTCAACGCTGAAGAATATTTATACTCTTTTTAATGAAAAGCTTAAAAGCGATTATCTGAGGTTGGGTTACCGGAAAATAACCGATTCGACAACTAATCTTCTTTTCGCTTTTTTAATGCTTTTCGCCGGATTTATAAAAATTTCATCCCTGCAATCCGGAATGGCCATTATTTGTTTCGCTGTTTCTTTTTTGGCTTTCTGTTCATTTTTCCTTTCCTGGAGGACAATGAAAATTGATAAGCTAATTTTAGTCACAACCCTTTTTAACAGTGCTGCCACGATTTTTCTTTTAATAGTTTTGCCTGGTCTGGGATATACCTGGGCGCTTATTCTGCCAGCCTTTTACATATTCCTTTGGGGAATCAAAAAAGGTACCATCTTCTCATCGGTTTTATTTGTACTCGCTTTCGTGGTTTTTTATTTTTCGGGATTGAAACCTTTTACACCCGGACTGATTTCAGGTTATGGTATCGCTTATGTTGTTGTATCTATTTTTGCAGTCATTGAAAGCCAGAAATTAAATAATCTCCAATCCAGGCTTAGTAAAAAGACTGAAGAATTCCATCGTGAAAATTATTTACGGGATCAATTTCTTGCCGGTTTATCCCATCAGATCAGAACGCCGTTAAATAACATTATGGTTGTTAACAAGATCCTTTCAGAATCCTCGTTGAACAACAAGCAGAAAGAATTATTGGATACCATTCAGGCTTCAGTGATCAATCTGGTCAGTGTGTTGGATAATATGGCCAAGGTTTCGAATGCAGATATGGGCCTTGAAAAACAAGTAAATATCAGCTTCAGCCTGGCTTCTACCATGCAAAGCATTATCTCCTTATTTGAGAGTCAGAATACAAGCAGGCTTAAATTAAACCTTAGCCTTCCTGCTCATTTGAATTATAACCTGATTGGCGATCCGGTCAAGATTAAACAAATATTTTTAAATCTGATTGAAAATATTTTAAAAGCAAAATCAGGAGAAGTAAATATTAATATAGATGTTTTGGTTGCGCACGACGGGCCTGAGGAACTCTCCTTGAGGTTTAATGTTTTATTCAATATCATTAATTTAATGCAGTTTCCCCAGGAATCCATTTATATTACTAAAGGCGATCTGGCTAACATTAAAAACAGTTTCGAAATCAATGAGCAATTTGATATTGGTATTGCCTGTAAGATCATTGAATTTAATAAGAGCAAACTGGAACTGGATTCTGATGATACAAAAAGTATATTTTCTTTTGTTATTCCATTTAAAAAAGACCTCTCGCATTTGGCTGCTGAAACCGGCGAAAGTACTGAATTTTTATGGGCCCAAAGCCCTAAGGTAGACCTGAAAGATTCAAATGTCTTGTTGGTGGAAGATAATTTAATTAATCAGAAAATAGTAGTGCTGGGCTTAGGAAGCCTTGTTAAAAATATTGAAATAGCCAATGATGGGCGGGAAGCGCTGACCAAGTTTGGCAATACAAAGTATGATATTATTCTAATGGACATACAAATGCCGGTCATGGATGGGTTGGTGGCTACCCGGAAGATCAGGGAAATTGAAGTCACCACAAATACTCATACGCCTATTATTGCAATTACTGCAAATGCTTTGTCCGGTGATAAGGAAATTTGTCTGGCTGCCGGAATGAATGATTATATCGCCAAACCATTTCAAATTGACACCCTGGTAGAGAAAATGAAAAATCTTTTGTCATAACTAAAATTTTCTCTCTGCTCTTAAATGGGCGGGACACCAGAAAAAACTATCTTTAAAGCAAAAAAAGATGATTATTGATAACGGTAAATCCGAAATAAAAATAAAACTGGTACAGTTCCTGTTGCTGTTAGTTTTCGCCGTTTTGGTTGCCATTTTATATGGCAGTTCTTATTTTATTGAATCGGTGTACGGAATAACCAGTCGCAATGTGGTAACTATTGTTTTTGCCGGAATTATTGTGGCCTTTTTTACGGTTGAGTTTATTTTGCTCGATTTACATTATGTCTATTATTCGGACAACGGGCAAAAAATAATTTTCAGGTTTTATCCCTTAAATCCTTTTAGGAATAAGCGTACTTCCTTCGAAATCTTCCAGAAAGATTTCATAAAATTTGAAGTTAAAAAGTCTATGATGAATTTAAGGGAGAACGTGATTGTCTATCAGATTACTCCTAAGGGGCTTGCAAAATATCCGCCCATCAATATCTCATTATTTAAAAAGGCAGATAAAGACAGGCTTTTTTCTGCTTTGCGTAAATTTGAAAAACATAAAGTTCAGGGGCAATAATATCCTTTCGGCTATTAAGTTTGATATCCGTAAAGTTGTCAAAAAACTGATGTACAGGTTAGTTTACCTGTACATTCTGATTTTGGCGGAAATGTTTCATCAGTTGACTCCTGAATTTTTCAGGAATATTGGTAGGTTTCTGATTATCAAAATCAAAATACACACAGACTGCCTTTCCCCTGGCCCCAACTTCGCCATTTTGCCAGGCTTCCTGGGTTACTTCAAATGAAGAATGTCCGATATGCGATATCCAGGATTTTATTTCCACATCCTGGTTGAAGAATAACTGTTTTAGAAAGTCAATTTCAATCCTGGCCATGATAAGATTCCAATGATTCAAATCGAATTCGGGATTGAAAATTCTGAAAATCGGGTTACGTGCCTGCTCAAACCATAAGGGCATCACTGTGTTGTTGATATGCCCAAGTCCGTCAACATCTCCAAAGCGTGGAGTAATCATCTCACTATACATTATCTACTCTATTTAATCGTTGCAAAATTAACAATTTTTTATACAAGCTCAAGGTTAAAAGGTGTTTTGGTCAGAAGGAACTCTGAATGGCTGGATTATCGTACAATCTGATTGTAATATAGATTGGTTTTTAGATAAAAGTTGTAAAATTCCGGAATGTGTTTCAAGCAAATGCAACCCCGGAGGCACTATGAGCACAGAAAAATTATAAAATATCTCTTCGTGAACTATGTGTAACTCTATGTCTACTCGGTGTATCTCTGTGTTATCGTATTTAATCATTACACAGAGAGCCACAGAGGTTTTCTCCGATTAACATCCCTGTGGTTAATGTATTTTAGCGTCTTGGTGCCTTAGCGAGAAATCAAAAAACTTCAAACCCTATCAAACTATCTTTATCTTCCTTGGTATCCGAGGTAAGTGATTGACATATTTTTACTGCTTTCCCGACAACTTTTTTTTTCAATGATATATATCAGCGCCAATAAATTCCGTCAGTCTAAAACCTGATGATTTGCTGGACCTTATGTTTCTTGAGGTAAGTTTGAATTTTAGATTCCAGGTTTAAATTC
>JAUZOH010000200.1 GCA_030706565.1 Bacteroidota bacterium
AAGTTGACAATTATTAATGAATTACTTTTAAATATTTAGAAGGAATAATAATAACAATTGTAAAAATTTCTCACTACCCCTTATTTAAAGAAGGGACGACATCTAAAAATTTGTTTGATGATTAAAGATCTTAAATCGACAATTAAAAATTCGTTTATCTACGGATTGGGCAATTTGTCTACCAAACTTGTCGGTTTTATATTACTGCCATTATATACCAGCCATTTAAGCGTATCCGATTATGGAATTCTCGGAATCCTGGAGGTTACCACGCAGGTGCTGATTGCCGTTTTCGGCCTTACCCTGTATCAGGCATTTTTCAGGTGGTATTGGGATAAGCGTTACGAGCATACCCAGAAAGAAATGTTTTTTACCGTGCTTGTCTTTCTAGCAATTGTAGCCGCCGGAATGGATGTCCTGCTTTGCCCGTTTTCAGGGACCTTTTCGAACCTGTTGTTCGACCTGCCCAATTATTCGTTCCTGCTGAAGATGATGATTTTTTCTGCCAGCCTGGAGATTGTCTTTCAGGCCCCTTCAACATTGATCCGCCTGCAGGAAAAACCTGTTTTGTTTACGATGGCCAATATCCTGAAACTGACCACCAGCCTCAGCCTGACCGTCTTCTTCATTGTCAAAATGAACAAAAAACTGGAAGGTATTTACGAAGCACAGATCATCGGACAGATGGTGTACTTCCTGTTTTTGCTGAAGTATATAAAGAAAAATGCCCGGCCTGTTTTTGAATGGAATATGCTTAAGGATATGCTGATTTTCTCTTTTCCTTTGGCTCTTTCAGCCTTTTCGGCGGTTGCGCTGAATATCAGCGACCGTTATATTTTGAAGTTCCTGGGCGGGTTGAAGGATGTCGGACTTTACTCACTGGGATTTAAAATGGCCAATACCATTTCCATCCTCGTTGTTTCTTCGGTGAACCTTGCCGTTTCACCGCTCATCTATAAAAAGATTGACCAGCCTGACAACAAGCGGTTTTATTCCAAGATATTGACCTATTATACTTTCGGGCTGATGTTCTTTGTTTTGGGCATGTCGTTTTTCGGAAAGGAAGTAATCAAGGTGATCGCAAAAAATCCGGAGTACTGGAATTCCTACAAGGTAATACCGGTGATTTCCCTTTCCATCCTTTTTTCCATGATGAGGGATACCTCCATGACCGGCCTGATCATTACCAAAAAGACAAAAATCATGTCGATGATTACCATCGGGGTGGCCATTTTGAATATCGTCCTTGATGTATTGTTTATTCCTTACCTGCAATCGATGGGTGCTGCCATGGGCGTGTGCATTTCTCAGTTTGTCTTCTTCATGTGCATCTATAATTTCTCACAGAAATATTATAACATTCCATACGAAAAGGGAAAGATGATCAAGATGATTTCTCTGGCCCTTGCCCTATATGGCTGTGTATGCCTGATAGACGGCTTCAGCCTGCTTGTCCGGCTGTCGGTTAAGAGCCTGCTGATTATTTTGTATCCCATAATTCTGTATTTTTGGAATTTCTTTGAGCCCATAGAGATAGAATCGTTGAAGAAAATCTGGGAGAAGATAAAAACCGGCCAGATTGCAAAGATTCACCTGAATATTTAACTTTCCCGGTGATAAAAAATGAGATGATTTCTACTGCCGGAGGCGACAGCTGATAAGGTATCTAAAATGAAACATTGATGAAGGTTCTTTTGGTTAATAAATCAGATTCTGTTGGAGGTGCGGCAATAGCCTGCATCCGTTTGCTGCATGCACTAGTTAAAAATGATGTTGAAGCAAAAGCCCTGGTGCAGGAGAAAAAGGGCGACGACCCCAATATTACCTGTACTACCCATTCTGACTGGAAAAGGTTATTGAATTTCTGGCGTTTTGTTTGCGAGCGCCTGAAGTTCCTTCCCTATGAGAAATCCAGGGAGATTCGCTTCCTGTTCTCTCCCGCAAATACAGGAGAAAATATAAAAAACCATGCTTTGGCCAGTGAGGCTGATATTATTCACTTTCATTGGATCAACCAGGGATATTTATCTTTAAAAAGCATATCGAGAATACTCAGCCTGAAGAAGCCCGTAGTTTGGACTATGCATGATATGTGGACATTTACCGGGGGCTGCCATCATGCCGGAAGCTGTACAGCATATAAAACCATGTGTTCTAATTGCCCATTCCTGAAACATCCCCGCGAATATGATCTTTCCACAAGGTTATGGTTGAAAAAATACAATATATGGGGCAAAGGAGATATCACCTTTGTTGCATGCAGCCAGTGGCTGGCCGGCTGTGCCAAAAGCAGCGGACTGCTTCGAAATTGCAGGGTGGAAGCTATACCTAATCCCATTGAAACAGATATTTTCAAACCTCTTGACAAATCCAAACTCAAGCTGAATGTGCAGTTGAAGGAAGGACAGTTCATCATTCTCTTTGGGGCCGTTAAAGTAAGCAGTTATTTTAAAGGTTTCACTTTTTTCCGCGATGCTTTAAACCTGTTGAAACAGAATCATCCGGAGATCATTGAAAAGATTGTGATCGGCGTTTTCGGAATGGTATCCGAAGAATTGCTCGACAGCCTGCCTTTTAAAAGCATAAATTTTTCCGTGGTCAGTGATAAAAAGCAGATGGCAGAAATTTATTCGCTGTCCGATGTGTATGTCACCTCATCGCTTCAGGAGAATTTGCCCAATACCATCATGGAGTCCTTCTCGTGCGGTACCCCGGCAGTTGCATTCAACGTGGGTGGGATCCCCGAGATGATCGACCACATGGAGAATGGCTATCTGGCTGAATATATGTCGGCTGATGATCTGGCACGCGGCATTTACTGGACTTTATTCGAAGCCGACAGGAAAAAACTCTCAGAAAATGCCAGAAAGAAAGCAGTTGAGAATTATTCTGAAGCGGTGGTTGCTAAGCGTTATACCGCCTTATATGAAGATATTTTAAAAAAACACTAAAATCTCAAATGTCTGAACAAAAGCCTGAAACCAGTTCATTGCCCCTTGTTTCCTTAATTACTGTTGTATTCAACGGCGGGGGTACTATTGAAAAGACCATTCAGAGCGTCATCCGTCAAACATATCCCCGTATTGAGTACATTATCATTGACGGGGGGTCAAAGGACAATACCTTAAACATTATTCAAAAGTACGGGAGCCATATCGCATTCTGGCTGAGCGAGCCCGATAAAGGACTTTACGACGCTATGAATAAAGGGATAGAACATGCCCATGGCAGGTATTTGTGGTTCATTAATTCCGGCGATTTGATCCATGATGACCATACCTTGAGCGATATATTGGAACATCCCGGGCCGTATCCGGATATTTATTATGGAGATACAGTTATCATTGATGAAGAGGGCCGGGAACTGGGGGAAAGAAGGTTGCGCCCTCCCAAAGTTCTTGACTGGAAAAGCTTCAGAATGGGGATGCTGGTCTGTCATCAGTCTGTGCTTGTCAGCAAGGAAATAGCCGGAAAGTATAACCTCATTTATAAATCGTCTGCAGACTTCGACTGGGTGATCAGGGCGCTTCAGAAAGCAGGAAGCATCACCAATACCCACCTGGTCCTTTCCAGGTTCCTCCAGGGGGGGATGACCAAAACCAGGCACAGCCGTGCCCTGAAAGAACGGTTCCTGATTATGAAACATTATTACGGCCTGGTTTCTACCTTGTTTTTCCATGGCTGTATCCTGGTCCGGGCCCTGGCGCAGGTTTTCCACAGGAAGAAAAGCGCCGTTTAGCTATTTCATCAGCTGTTCAA
Source organism: Bacteroidota bacterium (assembly GCA_030706565.1). Taxonomy (NCBI): domain Bacteria; kingdom Pseudomonadati; phylum Bacteroidota; species Bacteroidota bacterium. The sequence goes on from JAUZOH010000200.1 coordinate 3,760, forward strand.
TATCCTCAATTTCAACCGGGATATTTTTCATGAGGTTGACGGCTGTATCTCCGGTCACGAGATAATCATTTTCCAGTCGGATGCCGGTCCCTTCCTCGCGGATATAAATTCCCGGTTCAAAAGTGATCACCATGCCGGGCTGCAGGATTACATCCTTGGAGCCAACGTCATGTACATCGAGGCCCATGTGATGGGAGACGCCGTGGGGAAAATAGGTCTTGTACAGTGGCTTTTCAGGATCCTGCTGTTCCAGGTCCCGGCGTGTATAAAGTCCCAGGGAGATATGTTCCTCTTCCCAGATTTTTTGCAGGTCCTTATTCATATCTTCTATGCTGATGCCGGGATGAATCATCAATTCTGCACGTTTTAAAACCCTCAGCACAGCCTGGTACAGCTGCTTCTGCCGGTTTGAGAAAACTCCGCTGACCGGGATGGTGCGGGAGCAATCGCTGGCATAATTGGCCTGTTCGGCCCCAAAATCCATGAGCAGCAAATCGCCCTCCTGGCAGACCGACCCGTTGGACGAGTAATGCAACACGCAGGCATTTGAACCCGAAGCTGCAATAGGGGCAAAGGCATGCCCCGTGGATCCTTTTTGCAGGAAGCTTCGGGTAAGCTCTGCCTCCACTTCATATTCAAAAATCCCGGGCTTCACCATCTTTAAAACATTACGGAAGGCATAGTCAGTAATGCTGCAGGCCTGTTCGATAATTTTCATCTCTTCGGGCTCCTTGACCATTCTTAATTCAGTCATTAACGGAGCAAGCTTCTCCTGCTTGAAAAGCGGAAATCTTGACCTGATTTTTTCGGCAAAGCGCAAGTTGGGGAAAACGGAATCGGATCTTGTCGGATTATTCTCATCAAGATTGGTATAGCCGTATTCTGAATTCTGTTTCAGTTCAGGATAAACCTTGTCGAACTCATCCAGCCAGTAGACGGTATTGACCCCGGAGATGGCCCGGGCTTCTTCCTGGGTGAGCTTATGCCCCAGGTAAAGTTCAGTTTTGGGGTCAGTCTTGAGGATGAAGAGTACCTCCCGGAATTTTTCCTCTGGATGTCCGGGGCAAAGGGTGAGGATAGTTTTTTCCTGGTCTATACCGCAGAGGTAGAAAAGATCGCTGTTCTGGCGGAAGGGGAAAAACTGGTCGCCGTTGCGGGGCATCTGGTCGTTCGAATGTAATATGGCCAGTGAATGGGGTTTTAGCTTTTGGGTAAGTTTTATCCTGTTTTTTTCAAACAGTTGCTGGGGAATAGTTGAATAGCGCATAAGATTGAAAATTAATATTCGGCAAAACGTAAAGCTTCATATCCTGAAACTTCATTATTTTGATTTACAAGTTTAGTAAAAATTTAAAAGAAAGAGGAAAAAAATACGGAAGCACTCAGGGCACGGAAAAATCATGAACAATTATTCCTCTGTGCCTTTTCTGTGAATCTCTGTGTTATCGTATTTGTATTTTTTAATCAATTATTTCACAGAGTTCCACAGAGAAATTTCACAGAGAACCACAGAGTACCTTGTTGTAAAGTTCCTTTGAACTTTTGAACCATCTTGAACCATTTTGAACCATATCAAACCACCTCAAACTATCTCAAACAACTTCAAATCACCTCAAACCATCTCAAACTATCTCAAACAACCTCAAACCACAAGGAACACAAGGTTTTCACAAAGATCACTATTAAATTTCTATTCTCCGTGCCCTCCGTGCCTTTGTGGTTTTATCTCCGCAAGTTCCGGGTTTTATTTCATCATAATTCTTAAGATATTTGTTGAGAAAAACAATTAAAATGGACAGCCAGGAAAATATCAATTATAGCCGCATAGCTAAAGCCATAGATTTTATAAAAGAGAATTACAGGCAGCAGCCCGATCTTGAACAGATAGCAAAAGAAGTAAATTTAAGCCCCTATCATTTTCAGCGGCTTTTTACCGAATGGGCAGGCACCAGTCCTAAAAAATTCCTGGAATATATAAGCATTGAACATGCCAAAAAAATATTAACCGAAAATGAAGCAACTCTGTCTGAAACGGCTTATGAAACAGGCCTCTCCGGAACAGGCCGGCTGCACGATTTATTCATCAATATTGAAGGAATGACTCCGGCAGAATACAGGGACGGCGGTAAAAATCTTTCCATCCGCTTTAGTTCTTCCACAAGCCCTTTTGGGAATATCCTTATTGCATCTACGGAGAAAGGGGTCTGTTATATGGCATTTTACGAAGAATACCGGGAAGGATTATATGCCCTAAAAGAAAAATTCCCCCATGCAACATTCAATGAAAAATCGGATGTACTTCAGCAAAATGCCTTGCAGATTTTCAAAAAAGACTGGAGTAACCTTCCAGAAATCAGACTGCATCTGAAAGGAACGGATTTTCAGCTGAAAGTCTGGGAAGCCCTGTTAAAAATACCCATGGGAGAACTTTCGACTTATGGTGCAATAGCAAATGAAATCGGCAATCCAAATGCCTCCAGGGCAGTAGGAACCGCCATTGGAAGCAACCCGGTTGCCTATTTAATCCCCTGCCACAGGGTGATACGGGCCACAGGAATTTTTGGCGGTTACAGGTGGGGAAGTACAAGAAAAACAGCAATCATCGGTTGGGAAAATGCACAAACAGACTGTCAGGCCGAATCCGCTAAAATCTAAATCCGGGGAAAAGGAATTTACGTTATTTAATAAACAGTGGGCGCCTTAATTTCTGCACCCACTGTTTTATTGTTGTTTGTTAAAAGATTCGGCCTAGTCTCCAAAACGGAAATAAATTTTGCCTTTCAGGGGGACATTGCTTTGAAGAAATTCATTTTTCTGGCTTTGAGGCCCTTCAACTTCAGGTTCCGAAAATTTTGTTCCAATTGCGCTTATGCCGTTCAGGATGGAAATATCTCCTGACGGGAAAGGAGGATTTGTCCCACCTTTTGAGAACCTGGATACCTGCGGCGTAAAAAGATGCAGGAATAAACCGGGTGTAGCCGAAACTATGGTAAATGGAAGTTCCTTCGTGTTTACTTTCACGGCGAAGAAATTGTCATAATATCCTTTAAATTCAGGATAGTTCCACGTTTCACCAGTTTTTGTGTTGTTATAAAACTTG
>JAUZOH010000201.1 GCA_030706565.1 Bacteroidota bacterium
TGAGGTATAAAAATGATTGTGACAATGAAAAGGATTACCCACCAGCATTTTTATTCCGACATAAATCAGAAACAAGGCTATAAATATTTTAAAGACCGGAATATCAACATGAAAGATTATTTTAATGACGATACCCAGGCCTAGAAGAATAAAAAATATTCCCCAAAAGATTCCGACTCCCATTTTCATGATGTTTAATTAAACTTTTTTGAATAATGGAGTAAAAGTATTAAAAATATTTACATGAGAAAGATAAATACACGCTTTTTTACCGGGCCTAACTTTTTAATTCCTTCTCCTTTTTTTCATCGGGGGAAATTTCAAAATTAATGGGATTTGCCACTTTTTCATTCAGCAAGGCATAATCAAATACTTCACTTACTTCATTGACATAATGAAAGGTCAGTCCATCCAGGTAAATGTTCTTTATTTCGTCAATATCACTTTTATTTTCTGCCGACAGAAGAATTTCCTTGATTCCCGAACGTTTGGCTGCCAGTATTTTTTCCTTTATGCCGCCAACCGGCAAAACTTTACCTCTCAAAGTTATTTCACCGGTCATGGCAATATTTTTTCTTACCTTGCGCTGGGTAAAAGCCGATGCAAGTGATGTTGCCATGGTTATCCCTGCAGAAGGCCCGTCTTTTGGAATAGCCCCTTCGGGTACATGAACGTGGACGTTCCAGTTATCAAATACAGCCGGTTCAATAGAGAGTTTTTCGCAATGCGCCTTAAGGTATTCTAAGGCGATAACAGCTGATTCCTTCATCACATCCCCGAGGTTTCCGGTAAGGGTAAGTTGACCTTTCCCCTTGCTTAAACTAGTTTCGATAAAAAGAATTTCTCCCCCCACCGAGGTCCAGGCCAAACCGGTAACCACACCGGCAAATTCATTGCCCTCATACATGTCCAGGAAAAATTTTGGGGTGCCTAAAAATTCACGGATATCATCAATAGAAATCTCTTTATGAAACTTCTCCTTAAGTGCTATTTTTTTAGCCAGATGTCTGGCTACCGTGGCAATTTTCTTATCCAGTTCCCTGACGCCGGATTCACGGGTATAATTGGTAATAATATCTTCAATCGCCTTATCCGGGAAAACCAGATTTTGATCGTTCAACCCGTGTTCCTCAAGTTGTTTGGGGATCAGATGTTGTTTGGCAATTTCTATCTTTTCTTCGATGATATAACCGCTAATTTCGATCATTTCCATCCTGTCGCGCAAAGCGGGATGAATTGTCGAAATATTATTAGCCGTTGCGATAAACATCACCTTCGAAAGGTCATATTCTACTTCAAGATAATTGTCATAAAAATTATTATTCTGCTCAGGATCCAGGACCTCGAGCAATGCAGAAGCCGGATCGCCATGATAGTCCTGCCCTACTTTATCAATCTCATCAAGAACAAAAACCGGATTCGAAGATTTTGCCTTTTTCAGATTTTGCAAGATACGCCCCGGCATAGCCCCGATATAAGTCTTCCTGTGTCCTCTTATCTCTGCTTCATCATGCAAACCGCCTAATGACATTCTGACATACTTTCGTCCCAAAGCTGTAGCAATGGATTTGCCAAGGGAAGTCTTACCAACTCCCGGAGGGCCATACAAACAAAGAATAGGGGCTTTCATATCGCCCTTAAGCTTGAGAACAGCAAGGTGTTCAATAATACGTTCCTTTACATTTTCAAGTCCGTAGTGGTCGTTATCTAAAATTTCCTGAATCCGTTTGAGATCGAAATTATCTTTGGTATATTCATTCCAGGGCAAATCAATCAAAGCCTGAACATAGTTGTATTGCACGGAATATTCACCGGAAGCCACATTGAGCCGGTGAAGTTTATCAACCTCTTTTGCAAAAAGTTTTGCGATTTCTTTGTTCCACTTCTTTTTCTTAGCCTTCTTCTTGAATTCTTCAATTTCCTTATCAATAGGATTGCCGCCCAGCTCATCTTGGATGGTCTTCATCTGTTGATGCAACAAGTACTCGCGTTGCTGCTGGTCAAGCTCAACTTTTACTTTGGTTTGGATATCATTTTTAAGTTCGAGTATCTGCACCTGACGGGTAAGATATTGGAGTAAAAGCAAAGCCCTTTGCTTCAGATCATTGGTTTCGAGCAATTTTTGTTTTTCTTCAACAGAAACATCCGTATTGGAGCTTATAAAATTTATAAGAAATGCAGGGCTTTCAATATTTTTCAGGGCAAAATTTGTTTCAGGAGGAACATTAGCTGACAATTTGACAATCCTCATGGACAAATCCTTCAGGGAATCGACAATAGCATCAAATTCCTTGCTCTTTGGAGGATTTATGTCCTCCAGTATGTTAACACTGGCCGTCAGATAAGGTTCGGTAGCACCGACTTCTTTGATTTCAAAACGTTTTTTGCCCTGAATGATGATAGAGGTTGAATTATCAGGCATTTCAAGTATCCTGACAATATTTGCAACTGTTCCCACCTGATAAAGATCCTTCAATTCAGGATTGTCAATATTTGAATTTTTCTGGGCAACAATGCCTATAATCTTGCTGCCTTTATAAACATCACGGACTAATTTGATGGATTTTTCCCTTCCAATAGTAATAGGAATAAGTACACCTGGGAAAAGCACTGTATTTCGCAAAGGCAAAATAGGAAGCCATTCAGGAACATCTTCCTGCTTCAAGGCATCTTCCCCCTCATCATTACTCACCAAAGGTATAAGTTCATTCTCCTCATTGTAGGGAACTGAAATAAAAATTTCTTTGAGTTTGTCTTCCACTTTATCTTTTAACAATTAATTAATCAAAACTTTTCCAGCCTGGCTCTTGCCAATCTCCAAAATTGAATGGGGTATGTCAATTGTCATGCCAAAGTAAACTGAAACTTTATAAATCAAACATTTTTCACAAAGAAAAGTTTAGGACATTTCTGATTTTTTAGAAAACCTGAAAAGGGTTGCAGAAAGGCACAATACACCTTCGATTATAAATTAATCAACTAATCATCAAGGGTATTGACTTAAAATGTCCTGTATTTTTGAGTGATTTCAAAAATATGTTTGAGTATTTTTTCCTCCGTTTCGTCAAATTGAATATTTCTGCGGATCATAACCCTTTGTGCCACTTCACAAGCGGTATTCAAAGAATAGGTCGTGAATCCCTGAGCACCCCCCCAGGAAAAATCAGGAATAAAATTTCTGGGGAAACCCGAACCAAAAATATTTGCATTGACACCAACCACAGTACCCGTATTAAACATGGTATTAATGCCACATTTTGAATTATCACCCATAATCAGCCCGCAAAACTGCAGACCGGTATTGATAAATTTATTTTCAGGATAACTCCATAGACGGACATCGGCATAATTGTTCTTCAGGTTTGAATTATTGGAATCGGCTCCCAGGTTGCACCATTCGCCAAGTACAGCATTTCCAAGATAACCATCATGAGCCTTGTTGGTATATCCAAAGATCACGGAATTGCCCACTTCACCTCCTACTTTACAGTGAGGGCCTATGGTGGTGCCTTCGTATATTTTTGCAGAAACTTTTATAACAGAATGGTCACACAACGCCAGTGGGCCTCTGACCACCGCCCCTTCCATAATTTCAGCATCCTTACCAATATAAATAGGGCCTTCTTTCGAATTAAGGGTTGCAAATTCAACCTTGGCACCTTCTTCAAGGAAAATATTATCTGTTCTATAGAAACGATTGGTCTGACTCAGGTACATGGATTTTCTGCCTTCTGTAAGAACCCGGAAATCTGCAATCAGGGCATCGCTGTTAAACTGAAATATCTGCCAGGGGAACTGAATAGAAACAAACTGAGATTTTGCCTCAACCTTTGAACAGGGCTTTGGATCATGATAATCGAACGAATCCAACCGGGCTTCTGACAACCTGGCGGCAATAACTTTTTCTCCCTGAACAAGAGCTTCCCCTTCTTTTAAGGTTTTGATTTCATCCAGCAAAGAACCAGTAGGCAGCACAGAACCATTGATCAGGACATTTTCCTTTTCTTTGACCAAAGGATATTTCTCACTTAAGTAACCGGCAGTAAGAAAAGATACTTTCTGGTTAAGCAATCTCTCCCATTTTTCGGAAATGGTCAAAATCCCTATCCTGATTTTAGCAACAGGGCGGGTAAAAGTCAAAGGCAAAAGCGTATTCCAGCTATCGTCATCAAATAAAATCCAGTTCATAGAGGTAAATTTTATCTACAAACCTACATGAATTTCACTAAATAGGCAAAAGTAAAATACATTCCTGCTGCAAATATCAGCTTCAGTCTGTAAAAACCATCTTATTCCCAGCCTCAAAGAGGCCATAAAAAAAGCCCCTTTGAGGAGCTTTTTATATAAAGTATTAATACTACTTTTTCAAATGATCTTTATAACGGTTCAGATACTTATCAACACGCCCTGCCGTATCAACCAATTTCATCTTACCGGTATAAAAAGGATGCGAAGTATTTGAGATTTCGATCTTAATTAACGGGTACTCAACTCCTTCAAACGTTAAGGTGTCCCTTGTTTGAGCAGCCGATTTTGTAAGAAAAACATGGTCGTTGGACATATCTTTAAATGCAACCAACCGATAATTTTTAGGATGAATGTCTTTTTTCATTTTATAACCTTATTAAATTTAACCGGCTCCTATAAAGCCCTGAAATTTCAATTCGTAACAATAAAAAATATTGGGTTGCAAAGTTACTCTTTTTATGACAAAATCAAAAAATTGCAAAGAATTTTTATTTCATTCATTAATACCCTCAAATATTTTATTGTATGCCGAACAGCCATATAAGTCTTGATTATCTGTTTGGACAAATAAATAACGGCAGGAAAAGATATTGAAAAATCTTGCCTGCCGTCATAAAATCCTCACTCTGCCAATACGTCATTGGCAAGAACAGTGCAAAAGCTTAAATTACCTGCGATTTGCCAATTTAGCAAGCAGCTGCAAAAATTCAATATATAACCAAACCAGGGTAACCATTAAGCCAAAGGCCGAATACCATTCCATATACTTAGGAGCATTGGCATTAACGCCCTGTTCGATGAAATCGAAATCAAGCACCAGGTTTAAAGCTGCAATAACCACTACAACCAGGCTGATTGCAATGCTTAAAGTACCGCTGCCATAAAACATAGCCATGTTCATGTGAAAAAGGCTAAGAATAAAGGTAATCAGATAGAAAAGGCAGATACCGCCGGTAGCAGCAAATACAATTAATTTGAACTTTTGTGTAGGTTTGATGATACCTGATTTATAGCAGAACAAAAGTGCAAAAAGGGTTCCAAAGGTTAAGGCTACAGCCTGAATCACGATCCCCTGGAACATTGTTTCGAAGAAAGCCGAAAGCGCACCCAGGAAAACACCTTCTAAAAGAGCATAAACAGGTGCCGTATAAGGGGCCCATGATTTTTTGAATGAAGTGATCATGGCAAAGACAAACCCGCCGATTGCACCTCCCATGATCCAACCCTGCACCGCCATTGCCCCTGCAGCAGGAGAAGCAGCATTGAAAAAAAGATTCCAGGTATATATTGCCCCTAAAAGAACGAGCAAAAGCATTATAAAAATTTTGTTTACCGTCCCCTGCAAAGTCATCACTTCGGTTCCGGTAAAACTAAAAGCACCCGAATCAAAAATTTTTTGATTCAGTGTCGGATTCGATGAACGTCCAATTTCCATATTCTATTCTCTTTTATAAAATTTAAAAACATTGATCCGGCCTACCTTATCAAAAACCAGGCCAGATATTTTATCTAAACATTAACTGTATACAAAATTAATTATTCTATGGTCAATCAGCACAAATACCAGTACAAGAATTGAGGTATAGGTAAGATATACTCCCCAGGGAATATAATCATTGGGATTGATATGAAACTTAAAATAATTAAAACAGATCAAAACCACCTTTTCAATGATATAAACAAAAACTGTAGCCAATGCAACTCCAACAATCCCATAATAAGGGATAAAGAATAAGCTTAAGGAAACATTCAAAATAATTTCAATGATTGACGCGACAAGTACCACCTTGGTGTGCTTCATCCCAATTAAGATGGTCTGAGGGAATAACAGCCGGCTGATGATCAGCAGCAAATAAACCATAAACACATCGGAACTCCGGTTAAAACTCCGGTTAAAAAGGAATGGATATAACCAGTTTGCAAAAAACAGGATCACGATGGAAATGGGATATAGGATGTGCATGAGTTTTTTAGACTTGACCTTGATATCGTGCAAAGACTTTTTTATTTGCTGGGGAGTGGAAAATTCCTTTAGCATTCCGCTATTCAATCCGTTTGCAAGCATCACAACCAGGGGAAGTTCTTTGGCCCCATATCTAAAAATCGCAAATTTGGCAGCATCAAATTTATAGGAAACAATCAATCCATCAACATACTGCGCCGATCCGCTCAATAATGTACTGATAATTAAAGGAAAACCGAGCATCAGGTGTTCTTTGATAAACGGAAAAGAAATTTTAAATTCCGCATATTTTTTCAATAAAGCGATCATCCAGATTAACCTGACAACAGAGATAAAAATCAGGCCCCAAATGGCCACTTCAACTCCCTGGCCGATAATAATGGGAACTGTAACACAAATAAGCTGAAGTCCAAAGGTTGAAAAGCCATAATCAAGAATCTTTACCGGCTTATTTCTCAGCATGTACAGGTATTCAATGAGGTTGGACGGATTATTGACCAATATATAAATGATCATTTCATTCATATAAGGTATAGGTTCGGATCCCTGGCCGAAAAGGCGCAACCTCCCTTTAAAAATCAGAAGGAAGAGAGCAAAAAAGCAGCTGAATACCGTAAGCAGCAGAAAAGCATTAAA
>JAUZOH010000202.1 GCA_030706565.1 Bacteroidota bacterium
AAAGGCATTTGACTACGGAAAACATCCCATCCGCTAAAAATAGTTCGTTTGGTAAAGGTAGCCGGATGATGAATTTTGCCATCGCCACCAATGTAATTCCCGTCAACATCCTCGAAAATCCGGGGGTCAATCATCGTATGGTAAAGCGAGGTATAAAAAACATATTTTTCTTCTTCAGTACCTCCTGCAACTTTCACTTTTGACAAGGCTTTGTTCCAGCTTAACCGTGTCTGATCTTGTATTTTATCGAAATCCCAACCCTTAATCTCTGTTTGAAGGTTATTTCGGGCGCCATCTATACCTACGAATGAAATTCCAACTCTCATTATGACCGGTTCGTCAACATGGGTTGAAAATTCAGTATAAAATCCCAGATGTTTTCCCTCCAATTCTTTTTTCCCTGGCATTACAGAGGCATTGGCTACCTGTTTCTGATATTTATCGCTGGTAACATCATCCCTCTTGCGGCTCCAGTCGTCGGGAATATTGGCGCTCCAAATGCCATAATTTTTCAGAGGTTTGCTAAACTGCGCAACGAAATAGACTGTATAATCGGCATGACCGTCGCCGTTGCCCCAACCTCCACCATCGGGGGTACATTTCATCCAGCCTTCGATGGTATTATCATCCACCACTTTAACATATTGTAAAGTTGAAGTTCCTCCAACTCGACGTGCCAAATCAATTTGAATTCGTGATTGCTTATTTTCCGGAAAGGTAAACCGAAGCATCCCGCTATGAAAGGATGCAGTCATTTCGGCCTTAATCTTATAATCGGTAAGCTCCACGGAATAATAACCGGCAGATGCTTTCTCACTTCCTTTCGAATAATGGGACCTGTATCCATCCATGGAACCATCCAAACTCCCGGCATTAGTCTTTAATTTACCAAGGGTGGGCATCACCAAAAAATTACCCAGATCGCCAAACCAGCCAACCCCACTCATTTGAGTAAAGGCAAAACCTTCTATACTGGTATGTTCGTAACTATAACCCGAGCCATTATCACCACCGGTAATGGTATTCGGACTAACCTGTACCATTCCATAAGGAGCAACCGCACCGGGAAATGTTTTACCCAGTCCATGATATATACCGGCAGCACCGGCACTTGTACTGGCCCCTATAAAAGGATTAACATAATCGACCGGTTCTTTAGGTTTACCGTTTTTAAAACTGCACAATAGTATATAGGCCGATAAGGCGCACAATGTTATACTCCACCGAATCATAGCAAGAATATGAATGTTTTAAATCTGTTTAATAGTAATCTTATGCTTTTTAGGAGCGTTCTTTTGATAGATTTCGTCTACAAGACCGTTCATCTTTTTATAAAAGTCCTCTCTGGTTTGCTTTACGCGAATAATTTCATAATCGGATTTTTTAGCATTTAACCAGCCATTTGTTGGCGCATATTTATTTATTGTATCGCGGGTAGCTTCAGAATCATTAAACAACAAGCCTTTGTCTTTAAGAAAATTATATTCAACCCAATAATAATTTCTGGTTTGCCATTCCATATCGTGGCGTTGCTGGTTTAAATCCATAATTTCAGAAGCCTGAATATATTGGGGTGTTGTTTTGATAACCGCCAAATTTATGCCTTTAGCTAATTCGCCGGCCGACCAGCTTCCGATAATTTTATCATCTATACTGACGCGATATTTTAAACCTTTCAAACCGGTAACCGAAAGAATTTCTTTGTTAAATTCATCAGTAAAGGGGATAAGGTTTAAGGCTTCGCACTGTTTTTGAGGGTTCATAAATACCCTGCCTACCGTATCAATTGGAAAAGGCAAGGATTTTGCCAGGTAATCGAAGCTAAAGCTTTTGCCTGATGCAAATACATGAGAAATGGTACAATTGACCGACTTTACCACTTTTTTCTTAGCTGCATCGATCTTCATATCTGCAACAGGTTTACCGGCCAGGCCTTGTGCTTTCAAAAACAAATAGGCCATCACCAGGTGCCCGCCATTCCCCGGGTGGATACGATCAGGACCCGTTAAAGTGAATTCCGGATTCTTTTTCTGCTCCCTCAAATTTATCGAAGTCATGGGATGCAGCATATCAACAAATCCCCATTTGTTTTTCTTGGCAGCCTCTAACTGAAATTTTGCAATTTGTTCAATGGTTAAACTTTTACCCGGAAAATAATTCTGGCTGTTTTTCATCGTTTCGTCATAAGGGGAGGTGGTCATCATAATCTTCTTTACATTCTTTAGCCCTAACAACTTTTCCTGAATCTGTAAAAAACCATTATAGGATTCCTCAACAGCAGATTTTCTTACTTGTTCTTCAGCTCCTTTTTTATTATATTCGAAATAACGGCTGTCATTCATACCAAAAGTTACTGACAGTACAGTAGGTTTTTTGGGCAAAATATCTCCATCGAACCGTGCATATATTTGTTTGGCGACATCGCCCCCAACGCCACCATTAAAAACTTCTATTCTCATCTGAGGAAAATGAAGCATATAATAAAGCCAGATGTACGATTCGTAATACCCATGTTCCGTTATGCTATTTCCTGCAAAAACAACCCTGTCGCCTTTTACAAAAGGAGTCAAGGCTACCTGAGAATTAACATAAGAACAAAGGGAAAATAAGGACAAGATAAAACAAAAAATCTTTTTCATTTTTTATGTAGTTTAATGTTTATAAATGTATACCCGTACTGTTTTACTCTTATCATAAAATGTTGATCATTGATAATTAGTAAAGCGCAAATAAATTAAAAGTCAGGTATTGCTTCAGTACAGAAACATTCAAAAATAAATAATTAAAACGATTTAGCAAAACAAATTCCATTTATATTTTAATACCCTATTGGGCTTATTTTTAGTTATTTAAACTTAACATCATCAATCTGGCCGGCTGATTCTGATTGTTCGAATGCCAAACCTGGGAATATCCACATTAATATAAGGATGCTTTCCCGGGTCTTTTTCAATGTTTAATTTCCTGGCAGTCATCCCATTTAACTCAACGATTTCAGCTTTATCCACTTTAAACCCGAAAGATATCTTAGGAGTTCCGGGATATAACGAAGCATTAAAAAACCGGACCAGTAAATCTTTCCCATCAACCCTGATAGACGAAATCTCTATATGTGGATTATCAATTTGCATTAATGATTTTGACAAATTATCCTTCGTAAATGTAGCAGAAACAAGGGAGGCAACTACAGGTTCTTTCCACCGGGAAGCTTCAGACCATATTCCGGATTGTTCCCATCTCCCCTTATGAGGGATTAATGCATAGTCAACCTCAGTTGCACCGGTAATTTTATAATCCATCCCCCATAATCCAACTCCGGAGTACAATAAAGTTAATCCCAGCGGGAAATTCTCCCCATGAGTATAACTGGTGGTATGGTCGGAAAAAAGGGCACAGCCATATTGCCCTTTTGAATCCTCAACATCTACCCAGTTCAATATAACATTGTTTTTTATACTGTCCCAGGTACTGAAAAAAGTATTGGAAAGCTTACTTTCTGTAACGTCAAAAGGTGCATCTTTAAAGACTTTTTGATTTTCGAGATTTAAAGGGAAGAGTGCAAGGAGCTTATACTTGTCATTGTAGAAAGCTTTTTTATAATCCGTTGCTTTATAATTGGAAGTCTGCGAAAATTCACCAATTCCCGGGTTTTCCTTCCAATCGATTTTCAGATGTAAATCAATCCTGCGCTCCCCTTGCGCCAGCGAAACAATCTGTGTAAAATACTGTCCTGCAATAGTTCCGCAAATTTCCAGGCGAACTCTTAACGGACCTTTTTCAATAATCTGACATTTAGCCGTATTATCTGCACTAGAGTAATATTTGCCATCATTATAGAAAAAACCCCGGATCTCATTAAACCGTCTATCATTTGTTTGATCTACAAATTCTCTATCACCTAATTCTTTGTCAATTAAACTCCGGATAACTCCGCCCTTGGAAGGATCCACAGTTATACGATAGATATCAGACTCCAGCAGATATGAGCCATCGGGTTGAATGCTTACACTGGCTCCAACTGTTTGCTTCCTCTTTTTTACCTCTACAGTATAGGTATTAAAACCTACAGAAGGTGCTGTTGCCCGGAAGAGCATTTTTCTCATTTCATCTTTGCAAAGGAGTTGAGAAGGGACTTCCTGTTTTTTTTCATCACAAATAACTACATCTTTATCCTTTAATGATTCAGGCAAGTTAACAGTCACCAAGCCGTTTTGCTCAACACCCAGTGTGTTAAAAATTCTTATCGACCAATGATGGCCCTTCTTACCAGCATCCAACAAATTAACTGACTGTGAAATGATACTATCCGATTTGGCATTCGAATTTGCCGTCCAGGAGTCAACTTTATCCGCCCAGGAATTACCTTTACGCCCATTATAAGGAACTATCCAGCAATCGTGGTGTTGCGACAATAAAAGAGTACGCCATGCATTATCAAAAGCCGTCCCGGGCCATAAGCCTGTGGCATATAACGAAGAAAGAGAAGCCATCTTCTCTGCTTGAATAATTTTATTTTCGGAAGTTCTGACTTGCTGGGCTAATTTTTGTAAAATCTGGGAACCCCATACCAAACTAACAAGAACATCTTCCTGGGAAAAAGACCAGTTTAGCTTAGGAGACTGTGTTGCCACATTGTGAAAATACTCACGCCAGGTCACATACTCATAAGGATTATAGGTTTTCTTTCCATCCCTCAACCATGGGCCTATTTTCCAGCCCGCATCCTGCAGACACATGCCCACCGGATGGGTGATCCCATATTTTAATGCAGCGTTGACATATTCAGGCGAATTAACAGAGGCTATCGTCTGCCAGGTTGAATGGGGATCTAGCTTTTCAATCTCGTACCGGGGAACCGTTGTAAGTTTAGTACCATCGGGTCCCACCCAATTTACAAGCTCTCCGCCAAATGCACGCGAATATCCACCCCAACAGGTATTCGGATTCTTTAATGAAGCAAACTGAAACCCGAAAGATTTTAGTATTTGAGGCAAAGCACTTGTAAAACAGGGTTCTTCAACCGAATAAGTACTAAAAATTGTACCCGTAAAATGTTCCCTAATCTTTCTTATCCCGTAATCGAATTGCCGGATAACGCTTTCGCCAGAGATATTGAACATATAACTCTGGGCAAAAGAAGGATTTACATATTCAATTCTTCCGCTATCGGATTGATTTTTAAAAAGTTCTCCAAAATCACGATAGGCATCCGGGTCGGCTTTAGCCACTCTATCCCAGGTTTCGGGCTCTATCTCGATATTTATTTTCCAGTTGGGGTTTGCTTTCAATTGATCTACAACAAACCTTGTAAATCCTTCGGGATAATGCCCCCATACTCCACCGTGAAAACCATCGATAAAATAGGCCTTTTGACCGAATATCAATGAACTAACCGTGAACAAATGAAAGCATATACACAGCATACCCAGTCTTAGGTACTTGACATATTTACCAGATATCAGAGTTGCCATATTTAAGCGCTCTTTTTATAAAAGGCACAAAACAAAAGATAAAGGGCACTGGCCAGAATTACAACAACAGAGCCTACCTGTGAACCAATAGCATCGGAGGTTAGCCCCATAAAAAAGGGAATTACAGCCCCACCGAATACTCCGGTTATCATTAATCCTGAAATCTCATTTACCTTATCCGGACGCGAATGAATAGCTTTTGAATATATAATAGGAAAGATATTTGCAATAGTAAATCCGACAACACCAAATAAACCAAAAATAAACATTTTATTTTGAACAAAAATCAAGGCAGCCAGGGCTAATACAGCTATTACAATGTTTACTTTAAAAAACTTATCGGACGAAAATTTAGCTAAGACAATGGCCCCGATAAAAGCACCGGCTGTACGGAAAGCAAAATATACACTGGGCCCATAACCGGCGACAATTGAGCTTAAACCACAACGCTCCATTAAAATTTTTGAAGCAGCAGTATTTAAACCAACATCCACGCCCACCACAAAAACAATTCCTAAAAATAACAGCAAAATCGTTTTATCAGAAAGAATGGAAAAAACGCTTTTAAAAGATGTCGCCTTACCTTCAACTTTTTCTTCCTCAATAGAGGTTGCCATCAGCCAGATAGTGGACAATAAGGTAATTACAGCATAAAAAGGGAAGATGTATTGCCAATTACCCAATGAGGTTGCAGCATAAGCCGCAATGAACGGACCACAAAAAGAAGAAATCGCTTTAACAAACTGTCCACCCGTAAGGCTGCTGGTCAGTTTATCTCCCTTGACCACATTGGCCAACAATGGGTTGAGTGATACCTGCAAAATAGTATTGGCAATACCCAATAATGCAAAAGCAATTAATGATGCAAAAAAGGTATAAGCTATCAATGGAATGAACATGGCTATAATGGTAATAATATTACTCAACAGCACTGTTTTTTTGCGTCCAATCCGGTTCATTAAAATTCCGGTAGGGACCGAAAATATAAGGAACATTGAGAATAAAGCAACCGGAACCAAATTTGATAGGGTGTCTCTAAATACAGGGCTATATTGCCCCAGTAAATCCTGCTTAACGTGTACGGACGTAATTCCAACCACATCGCAAAAGCCCATGATAAAGAAACCGAATAATACCGGTAGTATTTTCAAATTAGATGTTTTGTTATTCATTGTTTTTCAATAATTAATTATTAATTACATTTTTGAAAGCAAAGGCCTTACTTTTAACCAATAAGTATCCTCAAATAAGCGGGAACAACCCACCATGGCAGCAGTCTCTCCTAATTCCGAGCGATAAATACTTACAGATACACCAGAATTTCTTACCGTTTGA
>JAUZOH010000203.1 GCA_030706565.1 Bacteroidota bacterium
AGTCCCTGCCTTATCGGTATAACCATGCACAGAATAATACATCAGGTAACGGCCACCAAAACTAATGACATAAGGATCTTTGGCAAAGGGAACTCCATCGCGAAAAGAATCGCCATACATCATTTTGCCACTTAATGCCAACTCGTTGCGCATCCGGTTAATCTCACCATCCGCAGGTTTAAACCACGAACGAAGCACTTTATCTTTCGAATACAGCGTTGGACAATTGGGATTGTTTTTGGCTAAATCCTGATAATCCACCCAAGCCGCGTCATATTCATCGATCCACTTCTTTTCTTCGGTTTTGGTGTATAATCCCTTATCAATAGCCGACAAATAGAAAACTGCACGGTAAATACGATACAATTCGAAACCATATCGGGCGGTAACCTTGACAAAATCGCCTGTTTTATTATCTTTAAACTTGATTTTATCGGCCAGCGCCACTATCTCTTTCCACATAACTATGGATTGGTTTTTTTCCTTCAAAATGACTTTTATCTTTGCGGGCTCTGCCGGAATTGTAGGGAAACCGATGTATTCATCACGTGTCCACAAAGTATGCACATCGTTGTAAAAAGCAACACTGCGCCGTCCGCGAATCACAGCATCGGCCGAAAGTAAAGCCAGTTTGCGAAATTTAGCAGCATCCGTTTTACTCAAGCCTAAACGTTCGCGGGTATAGCGATTGAAAATAGATTCTTCGGTTTCCTTCGGATTTTTCGCCCATTGAGCCATCACAAAAGCATTCAGGTCGCACCAGAGTTCATTCTGTATATACGGGCCTTCCCAGCCTCCACCACGGGTCCAGGTCCACATACCAGTTAGTTTGCCGGTTTTATAAATATCCTGAATAGAAGCGGCTTTACCTTGCTCCCGAAGGGATTGATGTTCCTCGAAACCATCAATCACCCCTTTTGCAATGTAGTTTGGGTACGCACCTTTACCCTCGTATTCGCGGGCGCATTGTACCTCAACGAGTTGTTTATGTCTTCCGATCCCAAGCACTTTGCTGAATGGATTACCACGGTGAAAATCGCCTTCGCAATGCTTGATACCTATCGTTAAGTTATCATGTGGCTCCACAGCTTTGTCAACGGCCATATATGTATCAATGTCTGTATCGAAGCTCCACCAAGTACGGAAAATCACTTTTTTATTCAGTTTAACACAAACTTCGTCACGCAGAATATTGATAAGCGGAATGATGCACTTCTCGGGGTCTCCTTTATCGGTAATTTTTCCAAGGTGGTAAGGCGCATCGTGCAGGTAAGTTTCACCAATACGCACCACAATCCCGTCGAGTTGCGGAAACCGGGTAAACATTTGATCAAGCAATAAACGAAGATATTTTTCAGTTTGCGGGTTTCTGGGATCACCCATCACATCATGTAGCCCATATTTTTCGATGAGCCGCTTGGGAAACAATATCAGATCGCTCATACAATAAACCTGCAAGCCAGCATTCTTTATACCTGAATAAAGACTGTCAAGCTGGGCTGCTTTTTTATCAACCCATTGCCTTTCGGGAGAACCAATGGGCATAATGTCAGGATCGACCTCTGACCAATCCACTGCCAGTTGGGCTGATTTAAACAGGGAAAATACTTTTCCATTGTACCCCATTTTTTTCAGAACTTCAGGCTGATTAAACTGGCTCTCATACGGTTTTTCTCCAGGATTATCATGAACCATATCCAGGATTAATGGCAACGATTTGGGCTGTGCACCTAAACCTGAATAGGCAACAATTGCAAATAATAAAAGGAGCATTTTTTTAATGTTCATTCTTCTCATTTTTATTTTATTTAACTGTTTATCATCAGAAATCAATAAAAGCTAATATTCAGAGTAATTTTTTACTTATAACAATAATTTTTCAGCACATCTTTTCCCAAATTCCCGTTGGGCAGCAGCGTCAAAATGAACCGTATCCACCTTGTGATTCAAGCCTTTGGAAGATACGACCTCTATGTTGCGATGTTTACCTGCCATCTGAAACAAAATCGCATTAAAAACTTTCGCCTCCGGTACTTTTTTCGTATAGAAACTTCCAGGCTCTCCAAAAACGACAGGAATGGAACGAACGTTGACCCCCCAGATCTTTTTGCAAGTTCATCAATAATAAACAACAACAATGGAATCAGCTTTCTCATCACAATAAATTAAGGATCATTTAATTTCCTGCTGGATTTAGTGTCAACAACAATGGTTGAATCAATTGAACTCCCTGATATTCGCCTGGAGATAATTTCAACTGATGTATTCCGGTGCCGAGTTTAATTTGTCCAACTGTAATGGATTCAGACGGATTGAATAATCTTTTTGTTGGATCGCCTTGGGAAAAACCCTCTCCATGCAATGTTGCATCGGAAACGAGCAGTTGATTAGGCTGGCGCGTAGAAAGCAACCGAACCGAATCAGTTTTTAATAAGCCGCTATATGAAAGTTTAATTACAGTGTATAAATTATCGGGAGCTGTTTTGGGCAGGTTAATTAACAAATCACAATTATTCAACAGTGTGTATTTTAACGATTTTTTCTCCGGATCGGCCATTAAAACAGCCTGCTCCATTTTATTTACCGAACCCCAGTCCCGAAATTCGGTTTTAAAACCGGGATCTTTTTCTCCGTTTGAACCTGATTTCGTCATGTTCCTCAAAATTAACATTCAGTATCAGTTGCCCGTTGAGCCAAACTTTTAAAATAGGCCAGTCCAATATAATGTAATACCTATTCCAGTGCACATTTGGTTTTATCAGATTTGGCAAAGGAATATCCAGATTAGTTTAAGACTTTTAAAGTAAGTCAATATTTGTAACTTGACAAGATTGTTTTTTTAAGGCAACTGTCTTTCAAAACCGATACCTGAACCAATCAATATCCACAAAACCATTTTCACTCAGATTATTGTAGTTATAAATTCCAATATAATCGCCGCGGAAACCACCCCATTTCAGGGTATATTTTCCACTAAAAGGTCGGAAGTTAATTCCATCCGTACTGAGATAATAGGTATTGACACAATCTTTGCTAATAACAGAACGAATCCAAATGATATTTGATGTAATTTCTTCTCCCTCTTCAACTTTTCCGTTATCGTTGTATTTAATGACTTTACCTTTTTCCATCATTTTAACTCCAAATGTACAGTAATCTTTACCACCATTAAAATGACACAAGCCAGCCTCCTGTCCTACTACCATTCCCGAAATGTCCATTTTTACATCTACCTGTACCTCGTCACTTTTTATATAGCGCTGGCATATGGTATTTCCGGCTTTGAAAAACGTACTTTCAGTCAAAGGTTTAAAGGCATGTAATCTGAGGTAACCACGTCGTTCGGTCAGCGACCATTTGTCGGCGCGGGGCTGGTAATTCCACATCCATTGCGGGTTGAGTTTTTTGCTGCTGAACTCATCGCTTCCCTGTGGAAACGATTTTTTTTGTCCCTGAACAGGTTTTTCGGCTTCCCAAACCGGTTCACCAATTTTGTCGTTGTCGTAATCTTTTCCGGCCATGGGCCAGCCATCCACCCAGGTTAACGGGAGCAACGCAATGGGGCGTCCGTTCTCATAACCTCCACCCTGATGGGTGAGAAAATACCATTTCTTGCCATCAGGTGTATCAATAATTGCCCCCTGATCAAACCTTCCGCCTGTGCTGTCAGGATGAACCATCAGGTATGTTTGAGTACCCTGCGGAGAAACATCGTACAAGCCCGGATCACCGGGCTTTCCGGGTGTTCCGTCGGACTTGGTTCCATAAAGGTTTTTCGAATGAATCATCACCGCCCGACGGTCATGGTCTTTACCAAAACATTCATTGTGATACAGGTAATAATAACCGTCTTTCTTGAATAGCTTATTTCCTTCACCCCATGTTGCTTCTGGCAGAATATTGGTGCCACGGTCAGTTTGATCCAACGTCTTAATCTTCATCTTATTGATGTCACCGTCTAGTAATTGGGTGCCATCGGGCGACATCTGGAAAAGAATCGGGAACCAGTTTTTCTGCGGATTGCTGGCTATCATGTAGGCTTTACCATCCTCGTCCCACAGCGGACAATTATCGTCCCAGTTCAGGCCAAACAGTTCCACGCCGTTTTTATCCTTCATCAATTGCACATTCCACGGGCCAGTGATTTTTTTTGCTGTTGCAACATAAAATCCACCTCCGTTGTAGGTAGTAAAATACACCCAAAACTTCTTGTTGTGGTAACGAAGCGAAGGCGCATAAATGCCTTTGCTGTAGTGATCCATCACGGTATAATCAAAACGCTTGTCCTTTAACTGGCGGGGTAAATCTTCGACCACGTATCCGATTGTCTTCCAATTGACAAGGTCACGCGAATGGAGGATCACGATTCCAGGTGAAAACTGGAAAGTTGAAGAAATTAGATAATAATCCTTCCCCATGCGTAACACGTCAGGGTCGCTATAGTCGGCAGGTAGAATCATATTGCGGTAGTTGCCGTTACCCAAATCGCCCCAGCGCTTTCCATTGTGTTGACCCAGTACCGATTGCCATTCGGATAAAAGCATAATTACAAGGACAATAGGTAAAAGATTTTTCTTCATTTTTTCTGATTCCATTATTTTTTCGAAATAAAGTAAATAATCATTTACTATTATTGAATATTTACGGCAAAAAATTGAACAATTCAGTTTTTTACACATTACAAACCAAATGTAGTGGCATACATACCGATAACCGACCCCACAAAGCCTTTGGCTTTTTTGGTACTGAGGTTGGTTATATCAACATCCTGAACTATGATTTTACGTTCCGCACCTTTTTCCTGATAATAAAACTTCGCTTTCCCCTCTTTAACAAGAACCCCCACCACCAACTCATCATTTGCTGCGTTGTCAGAAATCTCATTTTGGGCAATTACATCGAATATTCCATCCACTATACCCACGAGTTTTAACACCTGTTTTCCGCCTTCCGGCTTTTTCCAATGACGTAATAATTCTTTTCATTCTGAAAATAGGCCAATCCGGCCAACTCCTTTTCATTTGTCGGATTGAAGTTTAGCGCTGTTGAAGCCTCAAAATTCAGGTGCTGCTGGCGACAGGCAATAAAAGCCGGATTAACCAACTGGCTGAGGCTTCGAGGCAATGCTTTCATTTCGATTTTTCCACCGACTAATGTCCACCAGGTTTCGCGTGGTGTGCGCAGCATAATCCATCTCATATCCAGCTTTGGAGCATCAAAATCGTCGCGCCAGATAAGGTTTCCTGTTAACTTTTGGTCATTAGGCTGAAGTCCTTTTTGGGTTACAACCGCTGGAACTTCCTTCCCGTTTTCCAGAATTACAGGGAACCCATCTTCCCATTTTACCGGGAGCAAAAAAGTCTCGCGACCGGTATTAAATTGTTCGTCGGCATAAGGACGACAACCCAGGAAAACCGAATACCAGTCGCCAGCTGGCGTTTGAACCAGATCGGCGTGACCCACGTTGGTTACTTTATTTTTTCGGTCGGCTGGCAAACCCAATTGCCTGAGGATCGGGTTGTTTTTGTAAGGGAGATAAGGTCCCTTCACCTTCTCGCTGCGGAAAATCACCTCTTTATGTCCTGATTGCGTTCCGCCTTCGGCAGTCATCAGATAATACATTCCGTCCACTTTGTAAACATGAGGACCTTCAAGCCACCGTGGATGTTGCGTGGTATCGGGACCGCCGTCAACTATCACAGTACGTTCAGCTGACGCTTTTACTTTTTCCGCATCAAACTCATGCATCCAGATCACGGAGTGCCCGTTCCATTTCGGGTTTTCGCTGGACGAACTGTTTACGATATACCCTTTCCCATCATCGTCAAAAAAGATGGACGGGTCAATCCCTTTTACCTCGGGAAGTTTGATGGGATAGCTCCATCCTTTGAACGGGTCTTTCGTTTTCACGATAAAATTACCAATACCGCCAACAACGGTGTTGATCACGTAGAAAGTCTGATTTTTTTCATTGTACTCAATGGCCGGTGCATACACACCGCCAGAAACTCCCAGTCCATCGAGCTTGAGTTGCGAAGGACGGTCGAACTTGTCGGCGTGGTAATTGGGCTCATTTTTCAGGATGGAATCGGGAACGTATTTGTTCATTTTATCGAACCCCAAAGTCCCTTCGTTAAAATCAAAAAACAGGCCGTCATCAGACGAAAGCAGCAGTCCTTTGCTCAGGTAATTATCAGTCATCAGCAGGTAAATCTTCTTTTTGTGAACAAACACGTACGGATCTTCGATAAAACGGGTTTCGTCGTTGTTGGTTATACGTTTGGGATAGTGCACATAAGGGCCTTCAAGTTTATCGGAGATAGCAACTCCGTATGTGTTTACAGTGCGCCCATTCGGGGCTTTATAGCTTCCGCGGTAATAAAGGTAATATTTACCGTTTTTAGGGTTTTTCAATAAGGCGGGATTGTCGATTCCTCCAAATATTTTGTAGCTCCAGATCGCAGTATCGTTAGCTGCCGGCGGGGCAAGAACCATTTTGGGCGCGGTCCACGGGCCGTTTATGTCGGTGGCAGTAACCATACCAATAACATGGCTCTTTTTGGTCCAGTTGTCAACGGTAGAGGTATTGGTGTGAAAAAGCAAAACGTATTTCCCGTCAATGTACTTAATGGCTGGATTGTGATGTGTGCCGCAATTCCAGGTACCGGCCGGTGCATCTCTTGGTTTTAACAGCACCTTGCAAAAACGGAAAGGGCCTTCGGGCTTATTTGCTGTATATTGTGCAATTTC
>JAUZOH010000204.1 GCA_030706565.1 Bacteroidota bacterium
ACCGGCAAATTTGTGAATTCTCGGTATTGTTATATCTTTAATCTACAGTATTATATAATAAGAATGAAAGAAATTTATAAAATTCCGATACTGGAAATATTGTTTTGGTACATTATAATATGCAGATTATTAATATGTAAACACGATGAAGGCGATTTGTAAACCATGAATTAATTATTCGACTATTTGAAAATATAAAACCATGAGCGCAACAAAAGAATATGAGAATTACCCCCTGGGCACTGTTGTTCTTTCAAACACTCTTTCTTTAGCCCTTTATGGACTTGGTTTTTTTGTGATTAACAAATTAGGCTTGTTATTTTCACTGCTATACCTGTTGTATGTCTTAATACTGGAGTATAGGTTGATAAAAAGTTGTGCCAATTGTTATTATTGGGGCCGGGTATGTGGATTCGGAAGAGGGAAAATCAGTGCTTGGTTTTTTAAAAAAGGGGAACCGGCAGAGTTTTGCATAAAGAAACTAACCTGGCTGGATCTGGTCCCTGATATGCTGGTCTCTTTAATCCCCATTGTTGTAGGTGTTGTTCTGATGATTCTCCGGTTTGATTTTCTTTTGCTATTCTCCGTATTGTTGATTCTTTTTCTGACAACCAGTGGCAATGGATTTATACGAGGGAAGTTAACCTGCCGTTATTGTAAACAAAAGGAATTAGGTTGCCCGGCATATTCACTGTTTAATAAAGCTGGCTAAAGCAAAATAAACTTTTTGTTATATTATCTGGCATTGTTGGCTGTGATCTGATAATATGGCGGATTCATTTCAGGCAATTAATCGGAATTATGTTTTTATTCATGAAAATAACAACTTAAAATTATATATCATGAAAGTAGGATTAATTGGTTTTGGTAAAGCCGGCAAGGCTGTGGCTTCAGTGGTTCTTCAAAACAAAGAATTTTCTCTGGAATGGGTATTAAGGCAGAGTATGGTTCTTGAAAGTCGCTCTGTATCCGAATTCCTTGGTATACCTTCCCGTGATCCCGCATCAATTCATTCAAAAGAAACGGTAAATATTGATGAACTACTGGATGAACATCCGGTTGATTTCATCATTGATTTTTCATCGGCTCAAGCAATATTCGAATATGGCCAAGCAGCAAGCCTTAGAAATATTAAGATCATCTCTGCAATTTCGCACTATGATGAAAAAACTATTGATTTTCTTCATGATCTGTCAACCCATGTTGCTGTATTTTGGTCGCCTAACATTACTTTGGGAGTAAATTATCTGCTGTTTGCTGCCAAATTTTTAAAGAAGATTGCTCCCTGGGTGGATGTTGAGGTGGTGGAAGAACATTTTAAACAGAAGAAAGGAGTTTCGGGTACTGCCCTTAAAATTGCGGAAGAACTGGAGGTTGAAACTTCAAAAATTAGCTCCATCAGGGCAGGGGGAATTGTTGGCAAGCATGAAGTTATTTTTGGTTTCCCTTATCAGACAGTCCGGCTGATCCATGAATCTATTTCACGTGAAGCCTTTGGTAATGGTGCATTATTTGTGGCCGAAAATATACAGAATAAGAATACGGGGTTTTACAAATTTGAAGATATACTTCTTCCATATTTCGTCTCTTAAATATATAACATAAATCATTTTTGCATTTCTATACCAAAGGAAACTTTCAAACTATCAGGTGATGAATTTAAAATTATTTGAATCAATTATTTAAGAAGGTTACGGACTCGTTGTTCGTATCCTTCTTTTTGTTGATGACAATAGATCACTTCATCTTTAGATTAATAAAATAACATATATTATAGATGAAAATATTTTTTTTATTTTAAATTTACATTTTATAAAGTTAGAACATATCTTTTCACTTCTTTGTCCCAATACCAAAACACTTGAATGTATTGCTATTTCAGTAAGTTAAATCTGAAATTTATTAAAAAATTAAAACCTAAATTATGAAAACCTGTTTGACCCTTTTTCTCCTTTTCCTTTTTCCTTTAGTCTTTGGCCAATATGATGATCCGAAGTTTGGGAAAATTGATCCTGCCGAACTTAGCATGACAAGGTATGATAAAGATACCACGGCAGATGCATTGATGCTTTTCGACAATGGGAACACAAAGTTTACACTTAATTCCGAACATCAATTTCAATTTGTCTTTGAAAGGCATTGCCGAATTAAAATCTTCAAAAAATCTGCTTTTCATTTGGCTGATTTTAAATTGAAACTATATAAAAATGGCTCTGCAAAAGAAAAACTGTCAACTCTTAAGGCTTTTACCTATAATTTGATTGATGGTAAAATAGTTAAGATAAAATTGGATAACGACAACATTTTTGAGGAAGCATCTAATTATTATATAATTAAAAAATTCGCTTTTCCTCAGGTTAAAGAAGGTTCTGTTATTGAGTTGTCTTATACAATCACATCGGATTTTCTTTATAATTTAAGGGGATGGAATTTTCAATATGAATATCCTGCTGTCTGGAGCCAGTATACTACTGAGATTCCGGAATACTTTAATTATAGGCAATCGTCTAAAGGATATTTGCCATTTGATGTTCAAAAAAGCGAACAGGTACCTGCGTCATTTTTGTTTCACGTTGAAGCACAGAATGATGTTAACGGCGGGATACAGGGATCGGGTCGTATACAAGCCCAAAATTATGAAATGAAGGCAAATGCAACCAGACAGGTCCTTGCCACTAAGGATGTACCTGCATTTATTGCTGAACCTAATACTGATTGTGATGATAATTATATCCAGTCTATGGAGTTCGAATTAAGCAGCGTTCGGTATCCAAATCAACCGAGTCAGGATTTTACTCAATCATGGGAGTCTGTTAATGAAAAAATGAACAGCGAGGAAGATTTTGGTCGTCTTTTAAAGTCAAAAGCTTTCATTAGTGATACCGTAGAGAATTTAATCAAAGGAAAAACATCTGATTTGGATAAAGCCTCTGCAATATATTCTTTTGTGCAGAGCAGAATGAAATGGACTGGAGTATACAGCCTTTGGTCAGTAAACGGTTTGAAGAAACCTTTTCAGGCTCATTCCGGGAATTCATCTGAAATCAATTTGTTGTTGACTCTGATGTTGCAGACCGCCGGGTTAAAGGCCGATCCGGTAATGTTTAGTACAAGAGATAATGGTGCAGCCGCAAGTTTTTATCCGACTATTACCAAGTTTAATTCTGTACTTGCCCGCCTGAATGTCGATGGTAAACCGTATTTTTTAGACGCAACCTGCGAATTTTGTCCAATGGGAACTCTTCCGGCTAATGATATTAATGGAAAAGGACGGGTAGTAAACAACGAAAATGGTGATTGGGCTGATTTGGAAGTTCCGGCCCGGTATAAAATGTCCAAACAGTATCTTTTGACCATATCCCCTGATGGGAAATTTACAGGAACAGTTAATGGAAAATATGATGGATATGCAGGAATAAGTTTCCGCAATCATCTAAAGGATGAAAAAACAGTTGATGATTATTTTAGAAAACTTCAGGAAAATTTAAAAGGACTTAATATTATCAGTTATGGAATATCTCAAAAGGAAAATGTTAATGTGCCTTTAATGGATTCTGTGAAAGTCGAAATTACGGACCATTCTGAAATATTGGGCGATAAAATTTTATTTCAGCCATTATTGTATGAGGCAATTGGAAAAAACATTTATATCCTTGAAGACAGAAAATATCCGGTAAATTATAATTATCCGGTTTCTGAAACACTTGTTTTTTCCTATAAAATTCCGGAAGGATATAAAGTAGAATCAATGCCGGCCCCAACAATATTGAAATTTCAGGATAATGCCATGGTAGTATCTTATTATGTCCAAAATATTGGTGATCAACTAATCGTTAATTATAAGAAAGTGATAAATAAGATTTTATACATACCTGATGAATATAAGGATTTAAAAGAGTTTTATAATCATATTGTTAAAGTAAATTCTGAAAATGTGATACTTAAAAAAACGACTTAACAGTTTTACATTTTTAATTATAGTTTCAATTTTCATTAACCAAAAAAATAGATCATATTCATGTCTTTCAAAACAAATATTGCAGGAATGACAATTTTATTGTCGTTCCTGTTTTCCCCTGCTTGGGCTCAAAGTTATTCGGTCTCTTTAATTCCCGACAGTTTAAAAGATGAGGCTCATGCGATAATCCGTGAAGACATTGAGGAATTTACCGTTCAGTCAGTAAATTCAGGAGTAGAAAAGGTGAAAAATGTAATTACAGTCTTAGATGAAAACGGGGCAGCATCTGCCATACTGAAAATTCCATATAATAAGGATGCCAAAGTTACTATTGATAAATTGGCTGTCTATGATAAAGATGGCAAGAGGTTAGAAAAAGTAAAAAAATTAGAAATTGTTGATATTCCTGCTTATGATGGAATGTCATTGTATTCTGATTTTAGAGTCAAAATATTTAAGCCGGATTATGGGCAATATCCTTTTACCGTTGAGTATGAATATGAAATCAGGCGGAATAATCTTGTTGCATACGGCTGCTGGCAACCCTTAGATGAATATAATACTTCCGTGGAACATTCCAAATTGGTGTTTATTCATCCATCAAATATTGAAGTAAGTAAGAAGGAATTAAATCTTAGCAGGAAATCTACTGTGTCAACAGTAGGTACTGACCTGGTTGAAACATGGGATTTTAGCAATTTGAAAGCCCAGGAAAAGGAACCATTTGCTATGAGTCTGTCTCAACGGATGCCCCGGGTGTTTCTGATGCCTTTGCAGCTTGTTTATGACAAATATGCAGGAACTTCGCACAACTGGAAAGAATTTGGCAAATGGATAAGTGATTTATATGTTGGCAGGGATGAATTGGCTTTAAAGGAAAAACCGGATATAGACAGACTTTTGAGCGGCGTAAATGATACTTTGCAGAAAATTAAATTGCTCTACGAGTATATGCAAAAACGTACCCGATATGTAAGTATCCAATTGGGAATAGGAGGGTGGCAGCCTTTTTCAGCTCAAACTGTTTTTGAAACGGGATATGGCGATTGTAAAACCTTGAGTAATTATATGCATGCCCTTCTTAGATATGTTGGAATTGAGTCATATCCGGCACTTGTCTCTGCAGGACGGTACATAGAGCCTATTTTTCATGATTTTCCAAATTTTAATCAATTCGATCATGTCATTCTTTGTGTTCCTTTGAGGAAAGATACGATTTGGCTTGAATGCACCAATCAGAGCATGCCTTTTGGTTTTCTGGGCGATTTTACCGATGACCGGGATGTACTTTTAATCTCTCCTGATGGTGGAAAATTTGCTCATACCAAAAAATATCCTGCTGAAGATTATCTTAGAACCTGCAGGGCTGAATTTGTTGTTGATCCCTCTGGAAATGCAAGTTGTATGATGCATACCAATTATCAGGGATTGTATTATGATGAGGTTTTTCAATTACTCAATATCAATGCTGATGAGCAAAAAAAGTGGTTGTATCAGAATTCTTCTTTGCCTTCGATGCAGCTGAATAAATATGATATTAAAAACGAAAAAAAGATCATTCCACAGGCAATAGTCGATGAATCATTGAACTCTCAAAATTATTGTTCATTTACGGGTAATTATATGCTTCTTCCTTTAAATCTGGTTAATTTTCAAAGTCCGGTTAAAAAGATGATGAAAAAAAGGCTTTCTGATCTTTTAATAAGCAGAACATCAGTTGATTATGATACTCTGATTTATACTATTCCGTCCGGATATAAAGTGGAGTCTATTCCTCAGGGACAGAATGTTAATTCGGCTTTTGGCGATTATTCTTTCTCTGTCAAAGTGGATGGCAATAAAATTATATATACTCGTAAGTTAATGCTAAAACAAGGTTGTTTTAAAGCTTCAGCGTATAAGGATTTTTATGATTATTGCCTTGCCATTTCTAAAAATGATAATGCCAAGGCAATGCTGGTGAAAAATTAACATCATGTTAATTGGTTTATTGCTCAATAAAACCCGAATGTTTAGCTAATTCCTGGAAAATTATTGTTCTTTTTAATTGTTGGCTTTAGCCAATAGCAATGGGGAAGATGTTTTTAAATGCCAAACACGGAGTTTTTCTGGTGAACCAATGAAAAGGCCAAATATGACTAATTTTACTTCATATTTGACCTTTTTGTTTTAGCTCTATGACGGTATTTTATAATATTTGTAAAAGTATTAGTTTGCTACCAGGGTCGTAATACTATGTGCATCCAGAATGGCAGTAAAGCCGTTATTACTTACTGCAATATTTGAAGAAGTAGCAATATTTTTGCTGCCAGATGTGACATAAGGAGTTACCGAAGATATATTCCCATTTTGAATTTTAAAAGGTTGACTGATTGCTACTGTACTCATGTTGATTGCAACAATCACCACCTTTGTCCCATTCGTATAGGCGCTTATATAAACGTTCGAATTCGGATTAGCGGTTGCCTCAATTCTATTATAGCCGGGGCGAATCCATTTCGAAAATTGCCCTATTGCACATGCGTTCTTGGTTAGTGCATTTTTTGAATCAATCAGGTTGCATTTACTTCCGTTCAGAGGCAACATCCACCACCAACAATAAGCATTCATGTTATTGCACATGCAGTCGTGTATTTCTTTGGCTACCTTTAATGCGATGTTGATATTGCTGGTGCTGTCATCATAATAATGTTCGGTCATCCATATTTTTTTGCCCTTATTGATTGCATTGGTGTAAGTGAAAGGTTTGGATCCATAAATATGCCCGCCTATGTATGTGATATTTGC
>JAUZOH010000205.1 GCA_030706565.1 Bacteroidota bacterium
ATTGTTCATCATGTCACATAGAAATAATGAGAAATATTCCTCTGTGTCTTCTCTGTGTACCTCTGTGTTATTGTATCGATTTATTACACAGAGAACCACAGAGTTTTAACACAGAGTGCCACAGAGAAATCTGTTATAACCACTTTATACTACTTGCGAAACTTGAATTAATAATTGACGCTTCACGGATGAAAGTCTGGAACTTTCATTTGCGAAGCGTTAAAAATAAAATCCTTATTGGCTGCATTCCGTCCAAGCGAAACCGATCCGCCAGCTGGCGGATTAATGCAGTCACAGTCTTTTTTGCTTCCTTTTTGTAACGATAAAAAGGAAGAATGAAGTTTAACCACTTAGGCATTAAAGGCACATAGAAATAATGGGAAATATTCCTCAGTACTTTTTCTGTGTTAGCGTATTAATTTATTACACATAGAACCACAAAGTTTTAACACAGAGCCATAGAGAAATCTGTTATTATACCAGACAGAATTTATTTTTTTGTATATTTAAATTTATTCTTTCAACAAAATAGGATCAAATGGTTTCGAAGCTTTAGGATAACCCTGTCTGCAAATGAAAAAAAATGTTAAGTAAAGAGGTTTAGATCTGTACTCAAAATTGAAGCCCTGATATTAACATGAAAATAAATACGGATTATTTGAATCATTGATAAATATTACTTGAGAAGTTATTAGTTTAAAATTTTATTCCAAGGATATGGAAAAACCTGAAAATTCTATTCTGGTAATCTTCGGCGCTTCCGGTGATCTGACCTACCGCAAGCTGGTCCCTGCTATTTATGCCTTAAAAGTGCAAGAACTGCTGCCGGAAAACTTCGCCGTCATGGGTGTAAGCAGAACTGCCTTATCCGACGGGGACTTTCGCAATAAAATGAAAGAAGCTATCCGGAACTTCACCGAAGATAAAGACCTGCTGAATGAGCAGAAGATTGAAGAATTTGCATCCAGTCTTTCTTACCTTTCCATTGACTTAAAATCGCCCGGTGATTATTCCCTGCTGAAAGAAAAACTGGATGAGATTGACAAACAACAGCTTACCGGTGGCAATTACCTGTTTTACATGGCCTTGCCCCCAAACATGTTTGAAATTATTACCAGAAACCTTGCATTTGCCGGATTAAATAAACAGAGTGGGGGATATAAAAGGGTTGTTGTCGAAAAGCCTTTTGGTTATGATTTGGAAACGGGGATTCAACTCAACGCCCGGCTTCATGAAAATTTTGAAGAAAACCAGATTTACCGTATTGACCATTATCTGGGAAAGGAGTCGGTACAAAACCTCCTGGTCACCCGCTTTGCCAACGGCATATTCGAACCTTTGTGGAACAGGAACTATGTTCACCATGTGGAAGTTACCTCATCCGAAAGTATTGGTGTAGAAAACAGAGGCCGGTATTACGA
This sequence comes from Bacteroidota bacterium, assembly GCA_030706565.1. Classification (NCBI taxonomy): domain Bacteria; kingdom Pseudomonadati; phylum Bacteroidota; species Bacteroidota bacterium. The sequence goes on from JAUZOH010000205.1 coordinate 1,422, forward strand.
CAGTTCGGGAGCATTGCGTGATATGGTTCAAAATCATCTTCTTCAGATTGTGGGGCTTACAGCTATGGAGCCTCCGTCATCCCTTGATTCGGATTCAATCCGTAATGAAACATTAAAGGTGATGCAGTCGCTAAGGCCTATTGCTGAAGGTGAAGTGGAAAAATCCGTCATCCGTGGGCAATATCTTGCTTCCAAAATCCGTGGGGAACACATTCCCGGTTACCGCGATGAAAAAGACGTTGCGACCGATTCGCGCACCGAAACATACGTAGCCATGAAATTTTACATTGACAACTGGCGCTGGGGTGGGGTACCGTTTTATATCCGTACAGGGAAACGCCTTCCTATAAGGGTTACAGAAATTGTTATACATTTTAAAGCCACGCCCCATTATCTTTTTGCCAAAAGCGAAGTGTGTTCCTCAGGCAACCAGCTCATCATCCGCATTCAACCTGATGAAGGACTGCTGATCAAATTCGGCATGAAATTACCCGGAGCTGGTTTTAATGTCAAAGAAGTAAATATGGACTTTCATTACTCTGATCTTTCGGATATAAGGCTTCCCTCTGCTTATGAGCGCCTGATTTATGATGCCCTGATCGGAGATTCTACCCTTTTTGCACGCAGTGACGCAGTGGAAGCCGCCTGGAAATTTGTCACTCCTATTCTGAATGCCTGGGCCAATAACCCGTCCATTAAAATATTTGGTTACCCTGCAGGTTCATGGGGACCCGAATGTGCAGATAATTTTATTGAAGGAAAAAACATTACGTGGCGCTATCCCTGTAAAAATTTAACCAATGATTCCAATTATTGTGAACTATAATCATTCATCTATGCATCCCATTATTCAAATCAGTTCTTCACCTGTTGAACTGGCTTCAAGCCTGGCTGAAGAACTTTCACAATCCATTAAAACTACAGCCGAAAAAAATAAAACCTTTACACTGACCCTTTCAGGGGGAAATACGCCAGCCCTATTATTTTCTATACTTGCAGAATATTATAGAACCTCTATTCCATGGAAAAATGTTCATCTGTTCTGGGGAGATGAACGTTGTGTCCCGCCATACCACACCGATAGCAATTACGGGATGACCAAACTTCATCTGCTTGATAAAGTTTCCATTCCCGCAGTAAATATACATAGGATACATGGAGAAGACGATCCTATCAAAGAAACAGAAAGATATGCCCATGAGATATCAAAATATACAGATAAAGTCAACAATATTCCCTCTTTCGACTATATCCTCCTGGGCCTGGGGACTGATGGCCACACAGCTTCCATATTTCCCGGATATATGGATTTATTCCAATCTCAAAAAATATGTGAACTAACTCTTCAACCTCAAACACGGCAAAAAAGGATCACCCTTACCGGCCCTGTCATTAACAATGCCAGGCAATTGGCCTTCCTTGTTACAGGAAAATCCAAGGCTTCTGTTGTTGCCGACATTATTAATAAAACTGAAGCCGGTCCATACCCGGCTGCCTGTGTTGCCCTAACCCACGGAAAACTCAAATGGTACCTCGATTCCGATGCTTCTGCATTACTCTGATAATTATTCATACCTGATTATTATAATGCCATGCATGTTTTTTGCAGTTAATAATTGTTTTTGTAGGTTTGTTACCATTTTTAATTTGTATAACTAAAAAAAAGTAAAAATGCCAGTACATTATAGAAATTCAACTCCTAAAAAAGTTTTGGCTGAAGGAATTACCAGAAGAATAGCCTATACCGATCATCTTCTGTCTGCCGTGCTTGAATATACCAATGGTCCGATGGCACAGCCAGATCCGCCCCATTCCCATCCACACGAGCAGGTTTCTTATGTAGCCCAGGGAGAACTCTATGTTTTTATTGGTGATGAGAAATATCATCTGCACACAGGTGATCAATTCTCTGTTCCACCGGATGTTCCCCACACTATCCAAAACCTGGGGACCAACTTGATTTTGGTCGATAATTTCACTCCGGTCAGGAAAGATTTTATCGAGTAATTCAGCACATTTTATCCGTTGAGTTAATCTGTAAGATAACTGCTTATTGGTATTCCTCTATTTAAAAATGACGAGATAATCACGGGTAAAAAATTTTTTTGAGCATACGGCACCTTTAAGGTGCCTACTCAAAAATTGATTTCTGTTATTTCATCCTTATTGAAATAAGGGTTTTATAGCATATCCCTTCACGGAAATCCTTATAAAATCCCTTTTCCTTTTTCTGAACTGAATTTTTAAACCATCTAAAATTCAGGCAGGAGAGGAGAGGTGATGCAATCGATTTAAACCCTTGCATTTCTCTTCAAAATTCTCCAGGAAAGGATTTTAAATTTCTCTGAACCTATTAATAAATAAGAACTAAATTAGGGAAATTCCTTGTTTTTACTATAAATTTGTATAAGTAGTTCATTAATAGCCAGTATTAAACCATGAATAAACATATACTCGCAGGGTTGTTGTTTCTGTTCTTCTTTTGTACTGGTATTTCCAGGGCACAGCAGCAGGCATTATACAGCCAGTATATGTTAAATGAATATTTGATCAATCCTGCTGTTGCTGGTGATGATGGCTACACATCCATTAATTTCACTGCCCGTGACCAATGGGTAGGAATTGAAAATTCCCCAAAAACGTTTTCCGTGGGCATACAGACCCGTCTGCTTAAACGAAATTATATCATCAAAAATAATATCTTTCTGAAGAAAAAGACTGTTCTGCCAGGCAGAAGCGGAAGAGTAGGGTTGGGAGCTGCCATTTACAATGATCGCAATGGCCTCATTAACCGTACCGGCTTTCAGGGTACTTATGCTTATCATATTTTTATCCGCTCCTCGCAGCTTTCTTTCGGACTGACCGGATCGGCTTTTCAGTTTAGAATTCTGGATAACATTCAAATTCATGATCCTTCTGATCCAATAATTAACAGTGGGTTGCGTCGTTCATTGATTGTCCCTGACGCATCTGCAGGCATCTATCTCTCCAATGATCATTATTATACAGGCGCATCTGTAACTCAATTGTTTCAGTCCATCTTAAAATTTGGAAACAGTGATTTAAAAGGCTATAAAATGTGCCGCTGTTATTACTTTATGGGAGGTTATCGTTTTGAACTTTCTCCTGATTATGACCTTGAACCTTCCCTCCTGGTGATGAGCCCAGAAAATCTTTTGGCCCAGGCTGATATTAACTGTAAATTATATTATCTGAAAGATTTTTGGGGAGGTTTATCTTATCGAACAAATAAAACTTTTGTCGCAATGGCTGGTATGAGAATAAACCGTTTGTACATAGGTTATTCTTTCGATTATACGCTTTCTTCCCTTCGTCGCCAAAGTTTTGGCTCACACGAAATTACCATTGCCCTCAAATATGGAGATAATGCCCGCCGTTTCCTGTGGCTTAACAGGTATTAATCCTCTGAAAACAAAAAAAGAAAAAAGGATGTGAATTCTTTTTTCTTTTAAATGAAATATCAATTTTCTGCTAAAATAAATTTGAAGCAAATATTCCTCCTTTACTTCTTTTTTTCTTCTTTTTTAACTTTTTCAACAGGTTTTGCTGTTGGTTTGGCATCTTGAGGCCTGTTTACGCCATAACTACCCATAAATATTTTCCCTCTTCTACTCTTTTTATCACCTTTTCCCATAATATTTATATTTTATTAAGTTTATAATTAATTCCAGAAAATAACTTTCTACTTTTGATTTTTAGAACCTCAAAATTACAAAAACTTCCAGTGCAGAAAACTACCTGAAAAAAAATTTTATAAATTCTTAAAATCCACTTTATTTATATCCGCTCAACTTCCCATTATATCCTTTTTTTACTTTAAATTTGCATATACATTAATAATTAATTAAAAAAATTAATTTTATGGAAGAAAATATTCAGAAAAATAAAGGATTAACTGTTGTATTGGTGATAATTATTCTTATTTTAATTACACTGCTGGCAATAGTTTTTTCAAAATATAAGCAAAAAAATGTTGAGTTGTCGGGTATGACTGATATTAAAACTCAGGTGGAAGTGCAAAAAAATGATCTTTCCAAACAGATGAATGATATCATCGTACAATACGACTCTATGAAGACTACCAATAATAGGGCAAATGTTCAACTTGAGAATGAAAAACACAAAGTAAAACAACTTTTAGCCCTTAATGCTTCCAGTGTTGAAAAAGTCAGATTATACGAAAAGGAACTTCAAACCCTGCGTCAGATCATGCGCAGTTATATAGTTCAGATTGATTCTCTCAACCAGAAAAACAAATACCTTGTTAATGAAAATGTTGATGTTAAAACCAAGTTGGGTAAAGCAAAGGATGAAAACACACAATTGACCCAACAACGCGACGAACTGAATACTAAGGTTCAAAAAGCTGCCGTGATGGCTGCTAAAAATATTCTGGTCACTCCGCTGAATAAGAAAGGTAAAGAAAAAAATAAAATCAAGAGCATTGATAAACTCAGGGCTTGCTTTACAATCAGAGAAAATGCCATTGTGCCGGCAGGTGCTAAAATGATTTATATTCGAATTTTACGGCCTGACGACAAAGTATTAACTAATCCGGAAAAAGGGACTTTCCTCTTCCAGGAACAGAATATTGTATACACAGCAAAACGTGAAGTTGAGTATGAAAATAAAGATGTTGATTTATGCATCTATTGTAATGCTGCCAATGAATTAATTGGCGGTAATTATACACTGGATATTTTTGCAGACGGTAATTTAATTGGCAGCTCTACTTTCTCACTTGCAAAATAATAGACCTGAATATTTAATCATTTAAAATATAAACCCCGGGTAAAGCTCCCGGGGTTTTATATTTCTATAAATTCACAAATTATTCCATCCGAAATAAATTTCGCCTCATCGGTCAATATCAATTTATTATCGGTTTTGACTATCCTGCTTCCGAATTTTTCAGCCACCTTCAGGCAATAGTCCACTGTCTTTTGCCCGAAATGTTTGCCGATATAATCCAGATCGGCTCCCCACATCGTTCTTAATGAAGTAAGCATATAATCATTAAATTTTGCTTTTTCATCCAAAATTTCTTTTTCAGAAATTTTGAAACCCTTTTCCATTCCTTCTATATATCTGCTGTTATTTGCGCAATTCCATTGCCGGGATATACCGTTAAAAGAATGGGCCGAAGGCCCTATTCCCAAATAGGTTGTTCCATTCCAATAATTACAGTTATGTTTTGAAAAGTACCCTTCCAAAGCAAAATTTGAAATCTCATAATGAATATAACCATGATTTAAAGCCTCTCTTAACAATATCCTGTACTGTTCCACACTG
>JAUZOH010000206.1 GCA_030706565.1 Bacteroidota bacterium
AATCACTAAAATCCGGCTATGCAAACTACATGGAAAGAGAACTGGACAGAATCAAGGAATAACTATCTCAAATGGTGGGATCATGAAGGTTTGGTCATCAGCATGTGGGAACACCTGGAAAAAGAAGGGAAACCTTATGAAAAAGTGTCCAAACCTGCTGAGGCCAAAGATCTGAACCAATTCTGGTTCGATCCAAAATGGAGGGCCGAATATATATATTATCAATTGTCGAAAAGTTCATTTAAAGCCGACATCCTTCCCGTTGCCAACACCCAGTTGGGACCGGGTTCACTTGCCGCTATTCTGGGCGCCGAACTGGAAGGAAGCACCGACACCATCTGGATCAAACATCCCCAGGCATTTAACGGAGAAATCGTATTTGATGAACAAAACAAATGGTGGCAGGTTCATCTGGATTTAATTAAAAACTGCAAAAATCTTGCAGCAGGAAGATATTTTGTCGGCTGCCCTGACCTGATCGAAGGATTGGATACACTGGCCAGCCTCAAACCTACAGAAGAAGTATTATTGGACATGATGTTGCAGCCCGACACCCTGCTGGAGCAGCTTCAAAAAATCAATGATGTCTGGTTCCAGGTGTTTGACAGGATTTACGACCTCATCCAGGTTGAGGGGGAAATGGCTTTCTGCTACTTTTCAATATGGGGACCAGGAAAGGTAGCAAAACTTCAATCCGACATTTCTGCCATGATCTCCGAAGAAGATTACCGGAAATTTGTACTTCCGTTCATCCGGCAACAATGCCAAAAGCTTGATTATTCACTTTACCACCTCGATGGGGTAGATGCCATGCGCCACCTGGATGCTATCCTGGAAATCGATGAACTCAATGCTGTTCAGTGGACTCCGGGAGTTGGACAACCGCAAGGTGGCGACCCGTGCTGGTACGAACTTTACAGTAAAATTTTAAACCATCATAAATCCGTCATGCCCTGCTGGGTTGAACTAAACGAACTCAAACCCCTGCTCGATAATGTAGGCCCAAACGGATTGAATATCCTGATGCATTTCCAGTCGGAAAAGGAAATTGATCAGGCAATGAAGATTGTTGAAGAATTCAGATAAACCTAACTATATAAGGCTAATAGCTATTCAAATGGGAAACATATATCAATATCTCAAACCGGTAGATTTCATTATCGTCATTTCGTATCTCTTGATTTTGACAGCCCTGGGCTACTGGGTGAGTTTTGTAAAAAAGAAAGATAAAAACGAGAGTCTTTTTCTGGCAGGCCATTCGCTGGGATGGACCAGTATAGGATTAAACATGTGGGGGACCAACGTCGGGCCATCCATGCTGATTGCATCAGCCAGTATTGGATATACAACAGGACTTGTAGCCGGAAACTTTGCCTGGTATGCATTTATTTTTATTTTTCTTCTGGCCTTTGTTTTTGCCCCCCGTTATTTAGGAGCCAAGGTAATTACGTTACCCGAATTTATGGGAAAACGTTTCGGACAATCAACCCGCAACCTGCTTGCATGGTATTCGTTAATAACCATCCTTATTTCATGGCTGGCCTTGACCCTTTTTGCCGGCGGGATTCTTGTTCATCAGATCTTAAACCTGCCCATGTGGCTGTCAGTAGTTATTCTGGTAGCTATCGCTTCATTTTTCACGATTGCCGGTGGTTTAAAAGCTATTGCATACACCAATGTATTTCAAATGTCTTTGCTTATTGTTGTTTCCTTGGTTCTAACCATCGTGGGAGTAATGAAAGCAGGAGGTCCAATGGCTATGTATGCGAAAACACCACATATGTATTGGAACCTTCTCCGTCCGATGAATGATCCCAACTATCCCTGTTTGGCTATTTTATTGGGTTATCCCATCATGGGTGTGTGGTTCTGGTGTACTGACCAGTCGATGGTTCAATCGGTATTGGGCGCAAAAAACCTTAAACAAGGACAATTGGGTGCCAATTTTATCGGCTGGCTAAAAATCCTGGATGTTGCCCTGTTTATCATCCCCGGTATTGCCTGCTTCATCATCTTTCCCCATCTTAAAAACCCCGATGAAGCATATATGACCATGGTCACCCGGTTGTTCCCGGCAGGTATGACGGGCTTGGTCATGGCTGTGCTGATTGCAGCACTGATCAGCACGGTGGATTCAGCGTTGAACTCTCTGAGCACGGTATTTACAATGGATATTTATGTGAAAAAATACAAACCACAAGCTTCGCAAAAAGAAATCATCAAAATAGGCAGAATAGTTTCAGCTTCAGGAGCATTAATCGCTGTCTTTCTCACATTGGCCATCGATTGCATAAAAGGATTGAAGCTTTTTGATATTTTCCAGTCGGTATTAAGTTTCCTTGCACCTCCCATGTCCGTGGTTTTCTTGTTTGGAATACTTTGGAAGAAAACTACAACCCGCGCTGCCAACTTTACATTAACAGGCGGGACCATGCTCAGTATTGGCATTGGAATTTTGTATCTTTGGGTCTTCCCGCAGGCTAAATACCACTGCTGGCCTCATTTCTTGTTGCTCTCTTTTTACATCTTTGTGGTTCTTTCAATATTGGCATTCCTCATCTCCTTCTTTGACAAAAAAGCTGGGGACCAGGATAAAAATACACTTAAGATGGAAAATCTGGCAAAACCTAATAAACAGGTATGGATTGCCTGGATTTTGTTAATCATTGTAATGATTAGCCTTTATCTCATCTTTGACGGACATTAATTATAAAATAGGTTAACAAGTAACAATATCATGAAAATAGTATTTATCATTTCAATTTTTCTTCAAGTACTTCTTCCGGTAAAAAAAGAAAAAGTCACCATCATAACTTCTCCGAACAGTTCGGTAAGAATAAAATTTGGCATGGAAAAATTGACCAATTCATTGAGCAAAGCGGGCTATGAAGTACAATGCTTAAATAAACCCATAAAAGCCGGTCAGGGCAAATTAATTTTGGTGGGTGAAGCCAATGATTCGCTCTTTAATGTTGATCTGCACAAATTGGGGATAAACTTTAACCAGGTTCCCGGCAAAGAAGGATATTCGATTAAATCCTTTAAAAACCTGATTGCGGTGAAAGGAACAGATGCTTCAGGGACTTTGTATGGTTGTTTGACCTTAACAGATAGTGTCAATACTTATGGTCGGCTACCTCAAAACATCAATATCACGGACCAACCACAGATGGTTATGCGGGGTTCCTGCATAGGCCTTCAAAAACCATATTATCTGCCTGGCCGAACCGTTTATGAATATCCCTATACACCGGAAACTTTTCCCTGGTTCTACGATAAAGCTTTATGGATCAAATACCTGGACATGATGGTCGAAAACAGGATGAACTCCCTATACCTGTGGAATGGCCATCCTTTTGCTTCGCTGGTGAAACTTAAGGATTATCCTTATGCCGTTGAAGTGGATGATTCCACCTTTAAAAAGAACGAGGAAATTTATCATTTTCTCACTGAAGAAGCCAACAAACGGGGTATCTGGGTAATACAAATGTTTTATAATATTATTGTTTCCAAACCTTTTGCCGAGAAAAACGGGTTAAAAACCCAGGACAGATCAAGGCCAATTATTCCGCTTATTGCTGATTACACCAGAAAATCGATTGCTGCTTTTATTGAGAAATATCCCAACGTAGGATTGCTGATCACACTAGGCGAGGCAATGAACACCGATGAAGATGATGTCAAATGGCTCACGGAAACCATCATTCCCGGGGTAAAAGATGGATTAAAAGCTTTAGGCCGTACCGATGAACCGCCGATTATCCTCAGGGCTCATGACACCAATGCGCAAATGGACATAGATGCAGCCCTGCCCCTGTATAAAAACATGTACACCATGCACAAGTATAACGGCGAATCGCTCACAACATACCAGCCACAGGGTCCATGGTCTGAAATCCATAAAAATCTGAGTAAATTAGGTTCTGTACATATCGAAAATGTACATATCCTGGCTAACCTTGAACCCTTCAGGTATGGATCACCTGCTTTTATCCAAAAAAGTGTACAGGCTATGCATACAGTCCACGGAGCCAACGGGCTTCATTTGTATCCCCAGGCTTCTTATTGGGACTGGCCCTACAGTGCGGATAAAACCTCTCCCCGTTTGCTCGAAATGGACAGGGATTGGATATGGTATCAGGCATGGAGCCGTTATTCATGGGATTGCAACCGCGACACCACCAGCGAAAACGACTTCTGGACAAAAAAACTCGGTAATTATTATGGTTGCGGCCAATACGGCGAAAATATCATGCAGGCCTATAATCAGGCCGGAGAAATTGCACCCAAACTGCTGCGCCGTTTCGGAATTACCGATGGGAACAGGGAAACCCTTTCATTGGGATTGTTCATGAGTCAGCTGGTCAATCCTAAAAAGTGGAGAATTTATCCGGATTTCTATAAATCCAACGGGCCAACCGGTGAAATTTTAATCGAATATGCCGAAAGAGAGTGGAAAAAAGAACCGCATACCGGAGAAACTCCACCCCAGATTATCAGCGAAGTAGTACAACATGGCAACCTTGCCGTTGCTGCCATTGAAAAAGCCGGATCTCATGTAACAGCCAATAAAGAAGAATTTGCCAGATTGAAGAATGATATGTATTGTGAACAGGCTATGGCGGATTTCTTTTCAGAAAAGGTCAAAGCAGCTATGCTGGTACTCCGCTACAGCTACTCAAAAGATATTTCAGACCTGGATAAAGCATTGCCATATCTCGAAAAAAGCATAGCCTATTACAAACAGCTCGTTAATCTGACCAAAGATTCGTATCTCTATGCAAACAGTATGCAAACCAAACAACGCCGCATACCGATAGGTGGGAATGACGGGAAAAACAAGACCTGGGCCGAATTGCTGCCCTATTATGAAGATGAACTTGCTAATTTCAAGAAGAACCTTCAGATGCTGAAAACCGGAGCACCTGTTCAAACAACAAATACAGCATTGATCCCTGCTAAGGTAAAAATACTTGACAAAGACTTGAAATTTGTTCCCTTTCAAAAAAATCAAAAATTATTCAGCGATCAGGATTTCAGGATTAAGGATTTTGCCGAAGAATTAAAGGATTTGTCATTTATCCGGTTATCCATGGCAAATTTGGAAAAAGAACCACTTAACCTCCACTTCATTAATAATCGGCCTGTCAACGTCATTGTTGGATACTTTTCCACAGATGATAAAGATTACATGAAACCGCCCACGTTGGAAACCAATGCTTCTGCCAATGACAGGGGCCAGGCTGAAGTTAAAATCGCCAATGCCTTGGCTATTGAAAATATGCCACCAGTGAATATTCATACCTATTATTTTGAAGCCGGCCCTAATGTTCTTCCATTGGATAAAGGGATAGGACTAATCCTTGGCTTTACCGATGCTTCGCAAAAAATCATCAGCCGGGATGCAGGCTTGGAAGAAAAAGAAGGAATTGACTGGTTATTTAATTAAACATTGAAAATGGGATATACATTTAATCAATTACTGGGAAAAGAAATATTGCCTGTTGATATTGTTCTTTCACCCGAATGGTGGAATAAAAATGAAAGAATCGTCTTTGATTCAGATTTCTTTTTTCACCCGGGGAAACGGGTGGAAGTTGAGCGGAAGATGGAACAGGTTCTTTACGAACGATGGGGAAAATATGGGCTTGGGAAGGAGAAAGACAGTAACCGTCCCGAAATAGGGGCTGTTCATCTTGCCGCCGGATTTTGCCTGTCCGAAATGATGGGCTGTCAGGTGAATTACAGTGAAAACCATCCGCCGCAGGTAATACCGGCTCATCAGGAGGCACTAGCCATTGACGAAGAAAATATATTTCAATCCCCTGCCTTCAAGAGAATTTCAAATCTTCAGGATGAATTGAAGAAAAAATACGGCTTTATTACCGGGGATATTAACTGGGGAGGAATTTTAAACCTTGCCATGGATCTCAGAGGGGAAAATATATTTCTCGATATGATGATGAAGCCTGAGGAAGTGAAGGTTTACTTCAATAAAATTGCAGGTGTAATTGATAAATTCACTTCCGCCATTCAGAAAGAAACCCGGACGACTTCAATTTCCGTAAATCGCTGTGTATCCCATTTGAAAAATCCGGTTTTTCTTCATTCCGAATGTTCGCATACCATGATTTCTGAGGATGATTATGAACAATTTCTTCTTCCTTTTGATATTCAATGGAGCGCCAGGCGGCCATTCGGGATTCATTATTGCGGGCCTGATCCCCACCGGATGGCAGAAAAATTTGCCAGGATTCCTCACCTCGATTTTCTTGACCTGGGCTGGGGCGGCGATGTTAAATTGTTGAGAAAAATTTTACCAGATACTTTCTTCAATATCAGGCTGAGCCCTGTAGAAATTGCACGGCAGGATAAAGATGAAATCAAAAATACCATCATCCGCTTAGTCAAAGATTCCGAAAACCCTTACCTTACCGGAGTTTGCTGCATCAATATGGACGATTCGGTTTCGGATGATAAAATCGATACGATTTTTCAGACTGTCGAAAAACTTAAGAAGGATTATACCCATCCAATAATATATAATTATTTAATTTGCGATATAATATAAAGCCATTTTATACTAAATAAAACGCACTTCAAACAAACAATTATCTAAATGAGAAAATTATTATGCTATCTCTTTCTTTTGCTTGGCTTATCTGGCTATGGGAAAGCTCAAAGTCAGCAGGAGTTGAAAC
>JAUZOH010000207.1 GCA_030706565.1 Bacteroidota bacterium
AAGAAAGGTGAGTTGAAGGTTATTGAAACCAATTATGGTTATCATGTTGTTCAGATTACGGATAAAGGTGCTGCCGTTGAAAAGGTACAGGTTGCCCAGGTGGTCCGTAAAATAAATCCAAGTCAGACTACCTACAGGGGAATCTTTGCCAAAGCCAATAATTTTGCAGGCAACAACCGTACTTATGATGCCTTTATCAAAGCTATTGCCAAACAAAGATTAGTGAAGAGAATTGCCAACAATGTTCTGGAAGGCGACAAACAAATTGCAGGAATCCAGTCACCCCGCGAAGTCATTAAATGGGCTTACGACAGCAAAACCAAGAAATATGATGTTTCAACAGTTTTTGAAGCCGACAATCAATTCGTAGTTGCTGCCTTGACCTCTGTAAAAAAGAAAGGCTTTGCTCCCCTTGAAGATGTTGAAAACGAAATAATCCCTAAAGTTATTCAGGAGAAAAAAGGGGAGTTGATTTCAGCCAATATCAATAATAAAAAAGGCCAGGCCAGAGATATTAACCAATTAGCCTCCTTATTAAGGACACAGGTTCAAAGTGCCACAGATGTTACTTTCTCTGCTTTTGCCATTCCGGTAGCCGGTATAGAACCCAAACTTATTGCAACTGCCACCAACTATCCGGCCAACAAATTATCGGCTCCAATAGCAGGCAACAATGGAGTATATGTTATTCAGGTTACTTCGGTTTCTCAACCTTCGGGTATTGATTTCAAAGGCGAACAAAGTAAGTTATCGTATATGTACCAGACACGTGCCAATTACGAGCCTTATGAAGCTTTAAAGAAACTTGCCAACATAGTAGATAAACGCTGGAAATTTTATTAAAATTTAAAATTCACTTTAAAACGAAAGGCCTCACTCCAATGAGGCCTTTCGTTTTTTAAGAAAGACAGGGGTTACAGGTTTTGATTTGTAAAAAAAAGCGGGGGAAATATAAAAACCCCAAACAATTCTATGGCAGATAATGAGATTTATGCTAATTTTGAAGAAATAAAAAAGAACAAAAATGATTCAGGAAAAAATACAGGAAATTGCATTCCGTGTTAAAGAACTTCGTGAGATTGAAGGCCTTACACCCGAAGATATCTGCAGTCTTATTAAGATTCCTATTGGCGACTATCTGGATTTTGAGGCCGGGAACAGGGATATTGCAGCCGGAGATCTTCTGGAAATTGCAAAAAAATTGAATGTCAGTCTGGCTGTTTTGCTTACCGGCGACGCCCCCAAAATGAACATCTATTCTGTAACCCGTAAAGATAAAGGAGTGGAGGTCGACCGTAGAAAACAATATAAATATGAAAGCCTGGCAGCCAATTTTGCCAATAAAAAAGCTGAACCATTCGTGGTTACTGTCGATCCGAATCCACCCAAGAAACCTGATTTAAACAGCCACATTGGGCAGGAATTCAACTACATCATTGAAGGAAGGATGCGTCTGACCATACATAAGAGTGAGATAATACTGGGAACCGGTGATTCAATTTATTTCGATTCTTCTTATCCCCATGCCATCGAAGCATTAGACGATAAACCTGCCCGGTTTTTAGTTATCATTGTGAAGTAGAAGTAATTCCAAGTATATTTAATTTTCAAATATGAATTTATTATCTAATTTTCTCGACCGCATCGATTTCGATAACTATGAAGATTTTATCAGCAACTACAAGATAAAATCTCCTGAAAAATTCAATTTTGCAACAGATGTAGTCGATGTTTATGCTGAAAAAGAACCCGAAAAACGAGCCTTGATCTGGATAAACGACGAAGGGGAAGAGAAATTCTTTTCCTTTTCGGATATGTCATCCCTCAGCAAAAAAGCCGCTAATGTTTTTAAAGATCAGGGAATAGGCCGGGGCGACAAAGTGATGCTTGTGATGAAAAGCAGGTGGGAATTCTGGATTGCCCTGCTTGGCCTACACCGTTTGGGAGCCATTGGGATTCCGGCAACTCATATGCTTACAACTCCCGATTTCGTTTATAGAATAGAAAAAGCAAGCATAAAAGCTGTTGTAACTATTGGCCAGGAAAACCTTCCTGAACACATAGACCTGGCACAAAAACAAACCGGTGATATCCTGAAAATAAAATTTGGTGTACTTTACCATGAAAATGACTGGCTGGATTTTAATCAGTTAGTCGATCAGGCTTCAGATCAGTTTGAAACGGATGCAGATATTCAAAAGAAAGACCTCATGCTGATCTATTTTTCATCCGGCACTTCGGGAATGCCTAAAATGGTCAGTCTGGATTATGAATATCCCTTAGGACATATTCTGACTGCCAAATATTGGCAAAACGTGATAGACGGAGGTTTACACTATACCGTTGCCGACAGCGGATGGGCAAAATTTGTCTGGGGGAAAATATACGGGCAATGGATTGCAGGTAGTGCCGTATTTGCTTATGATTATGATAAATTTGAAGCAGCCAATGTAATGAGCCTGGCTACAAAATATGGAGTGACCACCTTCTGTGCCCCCCCTACGATTTACCGTTTCATGATCAAAGAAGGGCTTAAAAATTACGACTTCAGCACCCTCAAATATTGTGTAGTTGCCGGTGAACCGCTTAATCCTGAACTTTACGATATCTTCCTGAAATATACCGGGATCAAACTGATGGAAGGCTATGGACAAACCGAATTGCTGCCGGTAATTGCCAATTTTCCATGGATGGAACCCAAACCGGGTTCTATGGGCAAACCATCGCCAACTTTTGATATTTCCCTGGTTAATGCTGACGGCGAATTTTGTGAAACCGGTGAAGAAGGTGAAATTGTGATCAAAACGACACTTGAAGAAAAACCGGTAGGAATGTTCTCGGGCTATTACCTCGATGATGAAATGAACCACTCTCAGTGGCACGATGGTTACTATCATACCGGAGATACTGCCTGGAAAGATGAGGACGATTATTTATGGTTCATAGGCCGCGCAGATGATGTCATCAAATCTTCAGGATACCGCATCGGGCCTTTTGAAGTTGAAAGCGCCCTGATTCAACATCCTGCTGTTATGGAATGTGCCATCACCAGCGTTCCCGATCCAATCAGAGGACAGGTGGTAAAAGCCACCGTGGTGCTTTCTAAAAATTATACGGCTTCGGAAGAATTGGTCAAAGAACTGCAAAACCATGTCAAAGCAGTTACAGCTCCGTATAAGTATCCCAGAATTATTGAATTTGTAAAGGAACTGCCAAAAACCATCAGCGGCAAAATCAGAAGGGTAGAAATCAGAGATAAAGATGCAAAAAAATAAAATTTAATCAGGGAGATTTTTCTCCCTGAAAAATTTTATTCCCTGCCTTCAAATGTTAAGTTGCTTAAATTGTTGATTGTTTCTTCTTCGAAGGATAGACCCATTTAAGAATTATCCTTAAAATTCCTGCAATTCCTGCCTGTTTTAAGACCTGTTTCCAGGTAGACGTACTTTTCGATTTTTTCTTAAAAAACAAATCTCCCAAAAAAGAAGCTAACAGGCTAAGGATGGAAGATGCTGCTTTGGTGGTAAAAGAACCGGCAATGGCACTTACCGAAGAATGGAATAATTCAGCCGGAACCCTGGATATACCTCTCACCAATTCCGTTTCCTCTTCCTTTATGCATTTATTCAAATAACGTTGTTCTTCCTGCAAACGGGACATAGAATCGATTACCGGCAAATAATATTTCTTTTCCATATTTATTTTTCTTCTGTTTTTTCAAAAAATATTTTCACCACCTTATCTCCGACTATCCTTTCAAAAAGTTTTTTGCGGAAAATAATAATTACCGCAAGTATGACCAGGAAGAACGCCGAAACTATGGCAAAGCCCCAGAACAGGCTTTTTGTAATAGTTGCAAAATAGTAGCCTGTCATCATCCCCAGGAAGAGCAAAATAAAAAAACCAAGAAATCCAATGACTATGGAATAGACAAGGAAAGAGACCAGATGGGCCGATTTTTCGGCTGTCTGCATCTTAATTAGCAACAGACGGTCATTCACATAATTTTTGACCAGTTGTTGCATTTCCTCAAAAAAATTTTGTTTACCTTCTTCCATTATGCGGGTGTTTCAGTCTGGGGGCTTTTCTCCTCCTCTCCTTTTACAAATTTCTTTGCTCTTTTAAGCGTTTCATTCATTTCCTCTTCAAAATGTTTGATGGTCTTTTTGAATCCTTCTGTTGACTTGCCCGCCTTTTCCTTGATATCTGCCATCATTTCCTTACCCTTATCGCTGGTTAGGAATATTCCAATTGCTGCACCGGCTGCTGCACCCAGCAACACCCCGGCTAAAAATTTCGAACCGTTGCTCATGATTTTTTTTAGTTTTAATGTATGTTGAACAGGATAAACTTAATTCCTTATCTTACTGCTAAGCCATGCCTACAGGCTTTTTTATCATTTTTTAGCCCTTTATACAAATATACAAAATAATGAAGAGAAGCAAAGGGTTTCTGTTAAAAAAATACAGCTGTTTTTCGGATTTTACGGAGATTTTCAGGGATAGGAATATTTCATACTCCAAAAGGAAAATCAACCCTCATAGAGGTTAATGTTAATTAAAAAAAATAATTTAGATACATTTTCCTTATCATTGCATAAATAAAATCACTTTTTAAACCATCATTTATGAAAATACAATCATTGGGCATCATTTTAACCTGCCTTTTGGGCATTGCCGGATCATCAAACGCCCAAACCCAACTTACCAATCAGAACTTATTCGACACAATCTCATTCATGCCTGAACATTACGTGCAAAGGGTTGCAGTATTTAAAAAACAGCCTGTAGTAACGGGAAAAATAATTTTTCTTGGCAACAGCATTACTGAAATGGGCAAATGGGGCAAACTGCTGGGCGATACCACCGTAATTAACCGCGGCATAGGCGGAGATATAACCTTTGGCGTGCTGAAACGCCTCGACGACGTTACCCGCCGTAAGCCTTCTAAATTATTCCTTCTTATTGGAATCAATGACATTGGAAAGGATATTCCGGATGCAGTGATCGCCAATAACGTAAAAAAGATAATCCTGGAAATCAGTAAAAAATGCCCGGAAACTAAAATTTACCTGGAAAGCATATTGCCCGTAAATCCCACGCTTCCAAAATTCCCCCAACATTACGACAAGCAGGGACATATCATAAGTACAAACCGCTTATTGGTGCAAGTGGCACAATCAACACATTGCCAATTTGTGAACCTCTATCCCCTCTTGCTCGATAATCAGAAAAATTTCGACCGCCGTTACACTCTTGAAGGACTGCATCCCAATCCAAAAGGATTTGAACTGATCGTGAAATATCTAAAAGAAAAAGGTTGCCTGTAAAGCAACCTTTTTCTTTTTTGTATTTCAATACTATTTAATTAATCTGAATTACTTGATTGAAATCTCACTTACAATTTGGTCGCAATCATAGAATTTAAAAAAAAAGCACCAACTTCAGGGAATCAAAAAGGATTAAAAATTTTCACAATCCACCAGTCGGGATTAAAACCCTGGCTATGTCCAAGTATTTTGCCAGAAATTGCAGCGGAAGAAGTAGCAATTGCATAATTTCCATCAGAGGTTTGTATAATAGAATGTGCTATACTTTGTCCTCTTGAGCCTTCGAAAGTTTTCTGTCCGATCATCTGGCCGTCGGCATTCAATTTCACAATCCATATATCATAATTTCCTTTTACCCCGTCTGGGAAATCAGTATATCCCGAAAATACGTAACCGCCATCAGAAGTTTTCTGTATGGAAAGTGCCTCTTCTTCTGAAGTACTCCCGACAGTTTTCTGCCAACTAATAGCCCCCGCAGCAGTCAGTTTGACTATCCAGGCATCATTATCTCCATGATTTCCCGAAACATCTCCGTCGTTGGAATTGGTGTACCCGGCAAAAATATACCCGCCGTCAGTGGTTTGCAGAATTGAATTGGCCACGTCAAAAAGCGAACCGCCATAGTTTTTTTGCCAGCTGATATCTCCTGTTGCAGTTAATTTGACAATCCAACAATCGGTTTGCCCGTGGTTACCGCTGACATTTTTATCGTTTGATGAAGCAGACCCGGCAACAATATACCCGCCGTCAGAGGTCTGCTGAATATCATAGGCAGATTCCTCCTGGCTTCCACCTAAAGACTTCTGCCAGCTGATGCTTCCTGTGTCTGTCAATTTTACAACCCAAAAATCCATTTGACCGTGATTTCCCCCACTAATTTGCCCGTCAACAGAGTTGGATTCACCGGCAACAATATATCCTCCATCCTTGGTCTGTTTTATTGAAAAAGCTTTTTCCCAATAAGCTCCTCCCAGGCATTTCTGCCAGACAATATTCCCACCTGAATTCAATTTAAGTATCCAATATTCATAATATTTTCCGGTATTTCCAACCACATCATGGTCATAAGAATCAGTATATCCTGCAACAATGTAACCTCCGTCAGAAGTTTCTTCTATGGAATATGCCTGATCGTCGCCGGAACCTCCATAAACTTTTGTCCATACTTTTTCTCCCCTGGCATTTAATTTTATTATGGCATAATCGCGTTTACGGCCAATATCAGTCCAACCCGCTACAATGAACCCCCCATCCGAGGTCTGACGGATACATGAAGGCTCGTCATCACCAGTTCCTCCATATATGCTCTGCCATATAATCTCCTTTTCATCTTTAATGGAAAGATCG
>JAUZOH010000208.1 GCA_030706565.1 Bacteroidota bacterium
AAGTTAATTGTAAAATTAAGGCCTACTCTTGACGTTTTTTGGCATCCACGCCCCGCTCCTTGATGGGTTTAGGGGATTTTTGAATTATATTTTATATTATTTATGTTATCAATTTTATTTCAAATAGAGATGTAACATAATCCAGCTAATAAATTGAAAATAAATTAAATTCTCATAAATTCCCTAGTTTACTGATTATACACCTATAAATCCTTTTGATTTAATTTAAGGCTGGATAATGTTAAAATATAATGTGTAAAGTTAAAATCTCAAAAACATACAAACAATTGAAGAACAAAACGTTAATAATCTAACATTAAGTTTTATAGATTAAAATAAGAAAAAATAAACCTGAATGGTTAATTTTTTATCCTAATAAGAGGGGATATTCTGAAGAAATGCAGATTAATTCCGGTTTTATAAAAGACAATTAACCTGAAAATAGGATTGGGAAGGAAGAATATTCCGTTTCCAGGGATGAAAAAATAGGGAGCACTATTTAGATGACTTTATTTTCTCAAGGATTATTTAAATCTAAGGTTATCACATAAAAAAGGTTTTGAGTAAAAAAACTACTCAAAACCTGAATTTATGCAATAATGAGGGACTGATTATCTGGCAAACATGCTTAAAGGCATTCTGACAATTACCCCATATTGTGAAATATAAATTTCCTTACTGGCCAGGACATTATTTCCGTCCCTTAATTCAATCAATGCCTTATCAGGAATGCGGTAAAAAATTTCATTTTTGGCTTTCAACTGAAGCGGTTCATTTCTCGAAAGAGTGTCTAATCTGCCTGTTCTTTCTTTACTGCTGATAAAAAGAGAAATTGGACGTCCTTCCGTGTTTTTGTCTACAATACCTTCTGCATTTGAGAAATAAAAAAGGTCTACAGCCTCGTCCAGCTTTTGAGCCTGGGGAACATAGGTGAAATGATAAATGTGATCCTCCGTGATGGTCTTGCCAATAAATAAGGCCATGTATTCCTTTTCAATACGGCTCAACTCTTCCAGGCAGGTTGAAAGGGTATTCCCGGCCGGCAATGATTTATATCCCCCCGAAACCAGCTTCAACCGCTTCTTCCTGATTTTGTAAATGACATTGGCTGCTTCCGAAGCCTTTTCTTCAAATGTCTTGATCACCTCCGACTTTTTTATAATAGGAATCCGGTTAAAGGTAGAATCTGTAAGCACTGTTTCATATAAAGTGTCATTTTCTTCGGCCATATTGCTGTTCATCGAAAGTTCTTTAAAGAGGATATTCCCATATCCCGGATTTTTATCGGCCAAGTTGACCGAAACAGCATTTGAAGCTTCAATATGGTTAATATCGAAAATCAATCCATTTTTGCAGAGATCAAACAATTGGCGATAGGCAAAAGGTTTGTCTCCGGACAGGGTAACCATAAAGTACTGGTTGACATCACACTGCGCTCCATCGCTGAGTCCGACATTCGAAACAGTCCAATAAACAGAATCTTTAACCGGAACATTTTTGATGCCCAGGTATTTATCTGCATATTTATAATAAGGCCCCCTTTTTACATAGTTTTTAGTAATTTTTGCCTGCACATTCACCACATTTTCAGGCAAAGCGTAAAGGAAAGAGTTTTCAGACAACCGGGAAGCATCGTTAACACGTACAACTTTTATGCTTTGGGTTGAATTGCAACCGCTAAAAATTGCTGCCAACAGCAACCACTTATAACAACTTTTTATCATTCTTCTCATTTTTATGTAAATAAATAAAAGCTTTTCCTAAATGATTGATAATATCAGAAGCGATCATGGCTTCCTGTCCCACAGCCTGAGCGGCCAGGTCACCGGCAAGTCCATGAATATATACACCAATAACTGCAGCCTGCCAGGAGGCATACCCCTGAGCAAGCAAGGAAAGAATAATTCCGGTAAGGGTATCACCGCTTCCGGCAGTAGCCATGCCCGGATTTCCTGTTGAATTAATAAAACATCTTCCGTCAGGGCAGGCAATAATCGTGTTAGCTCCTTTAAGAACCACAACAACCCCATATTTCCGGGCAAATTCTACCTGAAGCCGATGCCTTTCGGCCGAATTTGAACATGCCTGAGTGATCCGTTCAAATTCTTTAGGATGGGGAGTAAGTACCGTATTGGTGGGCAAAAAATTCAGCCACTCTTTCTCGTCCCCAAGAATATTAATGGCATCGGCGTCAATCACCAACGGAGCTTTGGCTGCATGAAGCAAATCAAAAAACATCTTTTTGGTCAGCATGTCCAAACCTATGCCCGGTCCTACTCCAATGGCAGAATATGAATCCAGGGCAGGGAAAAGCGACAAATAATTTTTATGCCTGTCGGCCTTTACCATGGCTTCCGGCACAGTGCTTTGCATGATATTATATCCGCAACGGGGGACCTGCACGGTCAACAGCCCCACCCCTGCCCTCAAGCAGGCTCGGGAAGCCATTACTGCAGCCCCCATCTGTCCATACCTGCCAGAAATTAAAAGTGCATGGCCGAAATTACCCTTGTGCGAAAATTTTCTTCTGTTTTTCAGACAGGAACTGATATCCTGCGACTCCGGGAAATAATAATCTGTATCCAGATTTTTGATCATTTCAGGGTGAAGCCCTATATCCAGAACGTGAAACCTGCCAACATAAACTTCATTCTCGGGTAAGAAAAAGGAAAGTTTTGGAAACTGAAAAGACAGGGTATGACTGGCTTTTACAATATGGCTGTCGGCATCGCCACAATTTATATCACCCTGAAGTCCTGAAGGAATGTCAATTGCAACGACCACAGCGGAACTATTATTTAACTTATCAACAATTTCTGCAGCCAGTCCGGACAGAGGCCTCGACAATCCGGAGCCAAAAAGTGCATCAATTACAATATCTTCAGGAAGTATATCAGGAAATTGGCCGGCATCGCCCAAAGTTACCACCGCCTCTGGTTTCAAGTCCATCAGCCGTTGATAATTCACCATTGCATCATGCGAAAACTTTTCTGATATTTGGGGTATAAAGACTTTTACTTGCCTGTTGTCCAAAATCAACATACGGGCCAATGCAAGTCCATCTCCGCCGTTATTGCCGGGGCCAACAATAATTTTAACAGGCCGGTTGCAATCCATGTTCTCCTTTAACCAATGAAAACATGCAACAGCAGCCCTTTCCATTAAATCGACCGAAGAAACCGGTTCATGTTCAATGGTATAAGCATCAATATCCCTGATTTGTCGTATCTTAAAAATCTTCATGCCGGCAAAATTAAGTATTTTTCCTCTTCCTGTTTTAAAATAAAAGAACAATCGAAATTTTCCAAATTAATATAAAATCCGCAAAATAATTTTGGAAAAATCCTGAGTTTTGTCATCTTTCTTGCAAATTACCAAATAGTAGTTATTTTTATTGCGTTTTTACACAAAGGTATTGTTCAAAATATAAAATCACAAATCATGTTTAAAGGGCATCCAAAAGGATTATATGTATTATTTTTTGCGAACATGGGGGAACGTTTTGGCTATTATACCATGATTGCAATTTTCATTTTGTACCTGCAGGCCAAATTCGGCTTTAGCGTTCAGGAATCTGGCCGTGTATATGGTACTTTTTTATTTGGGGTTTATTTCGCACCAATCTTTGGAGGTTGGCTGGCTGATAATGTTTTAGGTTATGGGAAAACCATTGTAATAGGAATCATTTTAATGATTCTGGGATACTTGTTACTGGCAAAACCCGGAATGAATCCTGCTTTCGTTTATATCGCACTGTCGGTTATCTGCCTGGGTACCGGTTTATTTAAGGGCAATCTTCAGGCCCTGAACGGGAACCTTTACGACGATCCCCGTTACAGCTCCCTGCGCGACTCGGCTTTCAATATTTTTTACATGGGAATAAATGTGGGAGCTTTCTTTGCACCTTCAGCTGCAACCGGCATTCGTAATTATTTCCTTCATAACAACGGGTTTACTTACAACGTAAAACTTCCAGAACTGGCCCATCAGTATATCAACGGGACCCTGGCCAACACTTCAGAACTAACCCGTTTTGCCACAGCCCAGCTGGGACATGTACCCTCCGACATGACAACATTCTGCCACCGTTATATTGATTCATTGAGTTGTTCGTATAACGCAGGTTTTGGCATCGCTGCAGTCAGCATACTTGCTTCTTTGGCCATTTTCCTCGGTTTTAGAAAATATTACAAATATGCTGATGTTACCCAGAAAGAGAAAATTAAAAATCACGAAGAGAACCTCGTACAACTGACGCCTGAACAAACCAGAAACCGTTTCAAAGCACTGGGACTGGTCTTTTTCGTGGTCATATTCTTCTGGATGGCCTTTCACCAAAATGGTTTTACACTTACACTTTTTGCCAAAAACTATACATACCAGACTGTGGGTAAAGCCACTTATACACTTTTCGATCTGGCAGCCTTATTGCCTATCATTGCAGCCATTATTGGTTTGATATTGGTAGTTCTGCGAAGTACAAAAAAATTAACCAAATTTATCGGCGGATTTTTATTTTTCGCAGGTTTGGCGCTGGCTTACATTGCCATCGACAAATTTAGTGACCACATGCCCATCACAGCCGAACTCTTTCAGCAGTTTAATCCCATATTCATAGTATTTCTGACTCCTTTGGTCGTAGGTATCTTCGGAGCCTTGAACCGTAAGGGCAAAGAACCCAGTTCGTCTAAAAAAATCGCAATCGGGATGGTACTTGCTGCAGCAGGTTTCGGAATCATGGTCCTGGCTTCGCAAGGTTTGCCCAGTCCTTGCGCCATCAACCAAGGAGTTTCAAATGTTCTGGTTACCCCCTACTGGTTAATCAGCACCTACTTCATGCTCACCATCGCAGAACTGATGCTGAGCCCTATGGGTATTTCCTTTGTTTCAAAAGTGTCGCCGCCTAAATATAAAGGCCTGATGCAGGGCGGATGGTTTGCAGCTACCGCTGTGGGCAACCTTTTGGCCGGTTTCATCGGCCCGCTTTGGGCAAAATGGCCACTCTGGCAATTCTTTATGTTGCTTGTTGTCGCCGCCTTATTATCAGCAACTTTCATGTTTGCCATCAGCAACAAATTGGAAGAAGCTGCAAAATCATAAATTCCCGTATACCATGCAAAAACAGCCGGAGATCCTAGAATTTCCGGCTGTTTTGTTTTTGGGACCCCAAAAGGGATTTACTTGTGAACAAAACCCTAATTATTGGGCCTGGACAACAATATTCAGTCAAATAAACCGACATACCAGATTTCTTTCCACAACGAAAATTTGTTACCAGCAATATTTTTCATATAAACTTTAAAGTCAATATTCCTTCCCCGGTAATTAGTGATCGAATAATTGATTTTATAAAGACAGATACAGTTGCAGGCATAACTTTCCGGATTTTTGTCCTTAAGATATACACTCACCACACTCCTGTCTATTACAACAGAATCCTTTAATTCTCCACAGCAGGAATAAACAATATCAATAAATAAGTTCAACTCATCTTCATCAGGCACGAAATACAATGAATCTGACATTTCTGATACAGATTCAAGCGACTTGTTCCGTGAATTAAAGCAACCTGAATAATTGGCTTTTTTTATGGAGATCAAAGTATCTGAATCCGTCTTCTTTTCGCATGATAAAAGAATCAGGGATAAGGCCGGAAGTAAAAAAATTAATTTTTTCATCATTGGATAGCGTTAAATGAAGTTTACTAATCTTTACCCTTCTATATTTTCAATATGCCGGCTAAAAAATGACGATTAACGAAATTACTTTTCTGTGAGATTATTTTTTATAAGATGAAATTTCACCCCAATAAGTTGCCTTTCGAAGACGAAAATCTATTTTTAACTAAAATTTATTTACCCTAAAAACAAATATATGTTCAAATTTCTTATTATTTTTCGTATGGATTTATAATATTAAATTTTGTTCAGTTAGGCAGGAAAAGGAGTTTGAAATTAATAAGGCTTTTAGAGTTCAATTTTTATATAAATATTTAGACTTGAAATAATTAAACCTAAGTATAAACTTTAAAATATTAAAAATGAAAACGACTCTCTTCTTTTTTATCTTGGTTTTTGTGATTATTTTAATATTCATTGCCCTGCTATATGGCTATTTTAAGTATGGACTATTTACCGATTATAATTCAATCAGGGCCAAACGGGACATTAAAAAGGGAAATGTGAGGATATTGATTTTGGGAGAATCCAATCACAATGAAAAATTTGAGAACACAGTAGCCCGCGATTTTGGATTTCAATATAAAAAAGTAGCTGGCAATGCGGTTGACCAGGTCTTAAAAAATGGTGTAGAACAATACAATAAGGTAGTCACTGAATATATGCTCCAAACTCATGGAACTAATTGGGAGGCAGAATTTAAAGAAAAACTTGCAAGAAAATCAGAGCAGGTTAAAAAACAATGACGAGTTTCCAACCCCATCATAACAGTAAAAAACTTTTAATCCAATAAAACCCTAAATATAAAAGTTTCAATTACTTAAGTTTCGCGAGCAGTATAAAGGGGTTATAACAGATTTCTCTGTGGCACTCTGTGTTAAAACTCTGTGGTTCTCTGTGTAATAAATCGATACAATAACACAGAGGTACACAGAGAAGACACAGAGGAATATTTCTCATTATTTCTATGTGACATGATGAACA
>JAUZOH010000209.1 GCA_030706565.1 Bacteroidota bacterium
AATAAAACAGGGATAATCTGAAATTTTTTACTGCGAATGTGGCTCCTATTCCGCGAAGGAAAGAGTTCTCATCACTGGAAGTATATTTGCTGATCCCTTCTGATCTTTTGCTTATGCCATAAATATCTGCAGATTTGCCCAATGATAATCCCGGCCAGAGAATCAGCCCCTGACCAAATTCTGCTTTATAATCTCCGATGCATAGGGATTTGATGAACCCGGTATTCTTTAACTGAAGGTGAGCCGAGTAAAAGTCAAAACCTTTTTTATTGTTTCCTTTGAAAAATTGCTCCCCCGGATCTTTTTCTGCCGTAAATCCTGCATAGATATGGTCTGATGCATTAAACCGGTATTGGATATACATCTGCCAGGGATTTCCCAGATACATGGAATTGGAATTCTCTTTTAATTCGGAGTCGGATAACCTGGAATAACCTTGTTGGTGCTCAAGTATGCGCATGGTTTTGAAGCAAAGCTGCTGGCCGGGATTTTTAATCATTTCCCTAAAGGAAGCAACGTTTACTTTGCCGACTGGCGCGACAACAATATAGGGTTTTAGTTTTTCAGTCAGGCCGGCTGTAAATCCGTAAACATATTGCAGTTCGTTTATGGATAAAAGGTTCCCGTGTTCTTTTATGTAATCTTGCAGGCTTTTAATTTGAAAGTCGGTGAGAAACCCGAATTTCTCAAGGTCTTCGGTTGTAGCAGCATTCAGGTTCAGGGGATGGTCAATAAAATAGTCCATATCCTGGGTATATTCTGAAAGGTCTGCGTTTTCATCACTGTTTTCAACTGCTTCTTCCAGGTATTCTTCTGCAACATCCTGATTGTCGACCTCAGTCTTCTGCCCTTGAACGGACTGAATCAGAATACTTAAAATGATTAGTAATATTATCCTGCTTTTCTCCATAATGAGAGGAAAAAGTGAACAAATAATCTGACTGTGGGGATTAAAATTCACAGCTCATGGTAAAATGCGGGGTGAACCCTAAAATCTGGTGATGCGTAAAGGCAATATCTGCTTTGATCTTTTTCATGAGGCATCCCAGTCCGAATGAATAACCAGAAGTTTCTGAAGAGATTCCTGAACGCAGATAAATATTTTTTACCAGGCAATATTCAAAACCGGCCTTGAAAACTGGTTTGTACCGGTTGTCCTTTTCTGTTTCAATGCTTGCAAATGCTTTCCCTGAAAAGTTATAGCCCAATCCTGCGCGAAAGACCAGCGGCATTTCTTCTCCGGTTTTTCCGATTTTGGCACGGACAGGATTAAAAATATGCAATCCCCAAAACAGATTTTTTACCGGTTCGGATAAAATACCTGCTTCAACTGTAACTACCCCCACATTGCCGTAATCTTCCGCAATGTGATAATAGAAGTAGTCGAGCTGGATGCCAGTAGAAAATTTTTTGGAGAAGGAACGGCCGAAAGCCAGGCCAACTTTATTCTCGTTATATTTTGAATAGCCAAAAGAGGAGAAATCCAATCCTAAAGTTCCGGATTTTGTAGGAACGGCAACTGCCATAGCCCGGAAAGCATTTTCGGGAATAAAAAACTGGTTTTCATAATGGAAGCCGGCACTGATATGTGAGATTTGTGCAAGGCCTGCCTGGTTGTGGTAGCAACCTGTCCAAAGATCAGACATCATGACTGAGGCATTGGACATACCTGCCTGACGTGCACCTGCCGGATAATTATCTCCGGCAGGATAAGCATCAGGTGGAATGATTAAAGTGAACAGAAACATGAAAAAAAGCAACGACAAGTAGTACATCGTCTTCATGGCCCTGCAGTTTTAGGGTTTATACCTTGAAATCGTATTTTATATTGTTTAACTGCTTGTTGGCATCAACAATTTTCTTTTCGAGGCTTGCCTTAAAGTCAAGAATAGTGGCAAAAATTTTCTCATCTCCTGTTCCCAGAATTTGGGCTGCAAGGATACCTGCATTTCTGGCACTGTTGAGGGCTACTGTTGCAACGGGTATTCCCGGGGGCATTTGAAGCATAGACAGGATTGAATCCCAACCATCCAATGAAATCGAAGCTTTAATTGGAACACCGATAACAGGCAATGGGGTAAGGGCTGCGATTACTCCCGGTAAATGGGCTGCCCCGCCTGCCCCTGCAATAATTACCTTGATTCCCCTTTTGTGCGCATTTTGTGCAAATTCCATTGTCTGGCGCGGTGTACGGTGGGCCGATAAGGCATTTACTTCGAAAGGAATTTTAAAATCATTCAACAATTTTGCGGCTTCTTCCATAACAGGTAAATCGGAAGTACTGCCCATAATAATACTTACTAGTGGTTTCATGTATCAATTGTTTTTTTATCAGCAAAAATATTAATTTATACCTATAAACTGGATACGAATATTAAAAGCAAATTATTTTTAGGCAATCAAAAAAATATTATTTTTGGATTGGAGCATCTGGCTAATAATTTACCTTGCTTTATTAAAGATAAGAAAATATTTTTTAAATTAAAACTTGAAGGGTGAAAGTGTAAATAATATTTATCCTGCTTCTTAAAAATTGAATAATGAATACTCTTTGTTTGCATGATAAGAAATTTGAAATTTGTATTCCTTCCCCGGATGTTCAGAAAGCTGTGGATGCAATAGCTCTGAGAATGAATCAGGAGCTTTGTGATAAAAACCCGCTGTTTATCAGTATTTTAAATGGGTCGTTTATGTTTACCTCCGATTTAATGAAGAGACTGAATTTTAATTGCGAACTTTCCTTCATTAAGCTTTCTTCTTACAAAGGATTGAATTCTTCGGGCGAAATTAAAGAATTGGTGGGGTTAAATGAGAACCTGGCAAATCGCATGGTGGTTATTTTAGAAGACATTATTGACACAGGTACAACTATTGCAAAAACTGTAGAAAAACTCAGGTCATTTCACCCCTCAGAAATCAGAATTGCAACCCTCTTTTTGAAGCCGGAAATTTTCAAAGGGAACATTACCCTTGATTACGTAGGCATAGAAGTGCCCAATAAATTTATTGTAGGCTGTGGCCTCGATTATAACGGCCTTGGAAGAAATTACCCGGATTTATATGCCTTGGTCCCTTGATTTTAAAAAGATTTTTTTTTTTAGAAAGACCATAAATCTGTGGTATCTTCGCAAACTTTTTTTACTAAAAATAATGAATTTATTTAATTTGAATAAATATGCTTAATTTAGTATTATTTGGCCCTCCAGGAGCCGGCAAAGGAACTCAGGCTGTCAAATTGTTGGAAAAATATCAATTGATCCATCTTTCCACCGGTGATTTGTTGCGTGAACAGATTGCCGCCGGAACAGAACTTGGAATTCAGGCCAAATCAATTATTGATAAAGGAGATTTGGTGTCCGACCAGATTGTTATAGGTATGATAGACTCCAAATTGAAAGCTAATCAGAATGCCAGGGGATTTATTTTTGACGGGTTCCCACGTACTCCGGCACAGGCTAAAGCCTTGGATGAGTTGCTGGAATTAAGGGGAACTGCTGTGTCGGCAATGATTTTCCTTGAAGTGGGGCACGACGAACTGGTGGCCCGTTTGCTTAACCGGGGCAAAATTTCAGGACGTGTTGATGATCAGAATATTTCCGTTATTGAGAAAAGGGTACGGGTTTATGCCAAAGAAACTGCTCCCGTAAAAGATCATTATCAGTCTCAAAGCAAATTTGTTTCAGTGAAAGGGGTGGGCAGCGTCGAAGAAATTTTTAATGCCCTTTGCCATGAAATTGATAAGTTGTTATAAATAACAGTTTTTATTTACTTAATTAACTGCAAGCTGATCAATTTAATTTTTCAACGAGTTAGTAATATTTATACGCGAAATAATGAGTGAGTCCAATTTTGTCGATTATGTGAAGATATTTTGTCGTTCCGGTAAAGGGGGAAGAGGATCTGTTCACCTGCGTCACGAAAAATTTTTGTTAAAAGGTGGTCCAGACGGAGGCAATGGTGGCCGAGGCGGACATGTCATTGTAAGGGGAAACAAACAGCTTTGGACACTAATTCATCTTAAATACAGAAAACATATTTTTGCCCAGAAAGGTGAAAACGGCGGCGATTCTTTGAAAACAGGTGCTGACGGCAAAGATGAAATTATCGAAGTACCATTGGGCACCGTGGTCAGAGATGCCGAAAGCGGGGAATTTATCCTTGAAATAACCAGCCATGGCGAAGAAAAAATTGTTTGCAAAGGAGGCCGTGGCGGATTGGGGAATGCCAACTTTGCTACTGCTACCCGGCAGACTCCCCGTTTTGCACAACCTGGAGAACCCGAAGAGGAAGGATTGAAAATCTTTGAATTGAAAATCCTTGCCGATGTCGGATTAGTCGGCTTCCCTAATGCAGGAAAATCAACTTTGCTCTCGGTGGTTTCGGCTGCTAAGCCCGAGATTGCCAATTATCCCTTTACTACATTGGTCCCAAACCTTGGTATCGTATCTTACAGGGATAATCAATCATTCGTTATGGCTGATATCCCCGGAATAATTGAAGGGGCTCACGAAGGAAAAGGGCTGGGCTTAAGATTCCTTCGCCATATAGAACGAAATTCCATGCTTCTGTTTATGGTCCCCGTGGATTGCGACGATATTTGCAAGGAATACGGAATATTACTCAATGAATTAAAGGAGTTTAATCCTGAATTGCTTGATAAAAAGAGGATATTGGCTATTACAAAATCGGATTTGGCGGATCAGGAAATTATTGATGAATTGAAAAAAAACCTGCCCAAAGATATCCCTTCGGTTTTTATTTCGGCTGTCTCCAAAATGGGAATCTCCCAGTTAAAAGATTTGCTCTGGAAAGAATTGAATGCTTAATTCAAAAACTGCCTGACAGATCCGCTATCCCTGGATTTATATATATTTCCCAGGGAAAATGATAAGACATGCTTGTCAAATCAGTAAAAAGGAAGTTTAACAGAAGATTTTTTTAACTCTTTGATAGGCTCATATACTGATTTATTGATAATTATTGCATATATTTACCTGAATCAATAATAATCATAAATCAACGCTTATGAGTATGTTTTGTTTTCAATGTCAGGAAACAGCCAAAGGTACAGGATGTACCATACGAGGTGTTTGCGGAAAGACAGATGACCTGGCAGTTATGCAGGATCTGCTTATTTATGTCCTCAAGGGCATTTCTCATTTTGCGCTTATAGCCAGAGAAAAAGGATTGGAACTGGAGGAAGCCAATACCTTTATTACCGGAAGTCTTTTTGCCACCATCACCAATGCTAATTTTGACAAACAGGATTTTATTGGCAGGGTGAAAAAAGGTCTGGAACTCAGGAATAAATTAAGAATGCAGCTTACCCGGGTGGGGGTTGAGTTCGAAAACCTCCCCGAATCTGCCACCTGGCAGGCAAATACTGATGAGGCATTTGAAAGTAAAGCGGTACAGGTAGGTGTATTAAGAACCTCTGATGAAGACATCCGCTCGCTTCGCGAAATGATCACCTATGGAATTAAGGGAATGGCTGCTTACACGGAGCATGCAAATAATCTGGGTTTTTATGATGACTCTGTCTGTGCGTTTATGCAGAAAGGATTGCTGGCTACTGTTGATGATAGCCTGACTGCTGAGGATCTGGTGAAATTGGTGATGGAAACCGGTGAATATGGCGTAAAAGCCATGGCATTGCTCGATAAGGCAAATACTTCAACTTATGGTAATCCCGAAATTTCGCAGGTGAATATAGGGGTAGGGAAAAAACCGGGGATCTTGATCAGCGGTCATGACCTGCACGATATGGAGGAACTGCTGAAACAGACCGAGGGGAGTGGCGTGGATGTCTACACCCACAGTGAGATGTTGCCGGCCAATTATTATCCTGCATTTAAAAAGTATAAACATCTGATTGGAAACTATGGCAGTTCCTGGTGGAAACAAAAAGAAGAATTTGAATCGTTTAATGGCCCTGTACTTTTTACCTCCAATTGTCTGGTCCCGCCATTATCAACAGCGAAATATGCGGATAAGGTTTTTACTACGGGTGTTACCGGGTATCCCGGCTTTAAACATATCTCCGACAGGCTTCCCGGAGGTGAAAAAGATTTTTCGGAAATTATAGCTCTGGCTAAAAAATGCCAGCCCCCTGTTGAAATTGAGAACGGTGCCATTACCGGCAGCTTTGCCCATAATCAGGTTCACAACCTGGCAGGGAAAGTAGTTGAAGCAATAAAAGCAGGGAAGATTAAAAAATTCGTGGTCATGGCCGGTTGTGATGGCCGGATGAATAGCAGGCAATATTATACCGATTTTGCTTCAAAATTACCCAAGGATACGGTTATTTTAACTGCCGGCTGTGCAAAATACCGTTATAATAAGCTTCATCTTGGAGCCATCGATGGTATTCCCCGTGTTCTGGATGCCGGACAATGCAACGATTCTTATTCCCTGGCCCTGATCGCCATGGAACTCAGGGATGCATTTGGTTTGAAAGATATAAACGATTTGCCCGTTATCTATAACATTGCCTGGTACGAACAAAAAGCTGTGATTGTCCTGTTGGCCCTTTTATATCTGGGTGTTAAAAATATTCACCTGGGGCCGACATTACCTGGCTTCCTTTCTCCGAATATTGCCAAAATCCTTGTGGATAACTTTGGCATTGCCC
>JAUZOH010000210.1 GCA_030706565.1 Bacteroidota bacterium
AGGTACCAAGGATTTCATTTTTGCGTGCAAAGCCTTTCTTTGTGTAATAAGCGTATTTAAATCCCATACAGACCAATAAGAATGAGATGTAACACAAGGGTTCAAATAAGGCAGGCGGCTTATTGAAAACATTCCGGTATCAGTAAATAATTCAGCAATCTGATTATCCCTGCAAGGGTTGCCGGTATTTGATTTGAATAAAAACTTAATATCTCCGGCCTCACCAAAAGCAATTTTACAATTTGAATGAAGGTTGGACAGTTCACGGTTCAAGTTATGAATCAGGATGGAACATTCTTCATTGGTAGCCGGAGTCCCTTCCTGTGAATTGCCGTTCCAATCCCACTGGGGTTCATTAATCGGGCTCAAATAATCAAATTTGAAATGAGTCCCGACTTCTGCCAGAAAATGAGCATAATCCTGATACTTATCGGGTTGAAGGTTAAAGTGTATTCCGCCTGATGACCTGGCCATATTGTTTTTAGCAAAAAAATAAGGAGCAGCATTGGTAAATCCAAGGATCTTTTCAACTCCGCGTTTCCGGGCTGCTTCTAAAAACCAGCGTTGACCTTCCTGTTTGGACCAGTCAAAATGTCCATATTTATCTATAAAACAATCCGTCTTCCGCCATTCTTCGACAATACCACTATTGCCACCCTGTTCGGCACTACCTGTCCCGATGTTGAAACGCCACAAGGATAATCCTATACCTTTAGGATTTCCATGGCCATCGAATTCTTTACTGAAGAGCAAATCAGCAATAGCTTCACGTTTTTCCAAAGGCCAGTTTTTCCCGACAAACTGGGTTCGCCAGGCATCAGAAGCCCCAAAACTGTGAATGGTTTGTTGCACAGCATTTTTGTTTACAGTCAGTTCAATCGGCTGTGCCGGAAGTTTGAACGTAAAAAGGCTGCAAAAACAGATTGCAGTAATATAGATTTTTGGAAGACACATCATATAAAATTTTATAGTTAATCAGAAATAACTTATTCTATTTCTAAAAAAATAGCCGGTGACAAATTTACCTCCAATTTAATGCTTAATTATAATAACCCACAAGGGTTGTAATACTATTTGCCTCTATTGATATATTCCCCGGATCCACATTCTTTGTCCGCTTCAGATTTGAATCATCGGAGGTAACGTAGGTTGTTAATTTGCCATTAAGTGATCCACTTTTCATGTTTAGAGAAACAGTTTTAGCATTTGAACTGTAGTTGATTAAAACAACAACCAGTTTTTTTGAACTTTCATCAATAAAAGCAGAATTCAACAGTCCATAATTCTGATTTGGTAAAATATCCGGTGAACCGGTATAAATTCTTTTCATACCTGGACGAACGAAGAGGGAAAAATTTCCCAGTCCCCACAAAAGTTTAGATGGACGGACATAACCGTCATTATTGCAATAATCAGGAACAAGAGTACCAGTCATGCCTGTATTAGTACCGTCATCAATATAAATTAATCCATCCTTGTAATCACCTCTTGAAATAGCGAGCCACCATTGCCAGGAAGAAGCATAACCTTTTGTGATTGCATAATAAATAATTCTGTCAACATACAAAGCCAGATCCATATTTAAATCGCGGTTCCATCCATCTGCCATATCCGTATTAGCCGATTCCAGAATACAATATTCCGTTTCCCAATATTTCAAGGAACTGTTCGTGGCAAGTATCTGATCATGCACGGCTTCCCTTGAAGAGATCAAACTTGATACCGGCCAGACAGTCCAATATGAATGAGTACTAATCAAATTAGCAACATTGCTCAAATTGCCTACATAATCACTGGAAGAAGGGGTAAAAAAGTCCTGAATTTGATGGCCACGGTCAGCATCTGTGGTTTTATAAAGGTAATCGATAGAACCGGCTTCTGCCAGGGTAACTTTAGTGGACAAACCATTGTTAGATAACTTGGATGATAACAATGTTGAAAGTTGGGCAATATCTGCATTGGAAGCAGGAGTTCCCTCCTGCGAAGCCCAGCCATTGGATCCCGCATTCCATCCCCATTGTGGTTCATTTACCGGCGAAAGGTAATCAACATTTATCCCCTGGTCTTTAAAATGCTTGACAACAGAGACCAAAAAATCAGCAAAGTTAGACATGTAACCCGGTTGTATATTCATGTGCCAACCTCCGGGGCTAAATGCCTTTTGATTCTGGGTATAATATACAGGCGGGCTATATGAAAACATCAGAGTTTTTTCAACACCCCGAGCTTTAGCAGCATTTAAGAACCATTGTTGTCCTGCCTGTTTAGTCCAGTCATAAGAACCATCAGAATTGAGGAAACATTCCGTCCTTTTCCAAGGATCGTTTATATAACTGTTATTTCCCTGTTCTGTACTTCCTGATCCAACGTTGAACCGCCAGATAGAAAGTCCTACTCCTTTAGGATCTCCGTATTGGTCAGTATCCCGGCTAAATAACAAATCCGCAATTTGTTCCCTTTTTGTCAATGGCCAATTCTTTCCCACAAACTGACAACTCCATGCATCCGAAGCGCCAAAACCATCCATTTCCTGATATTTTTCAGTTGTATTTACATTGACGGTAATGACATCATTTGATGCAGGCTGTTCATTGGAAGATTCCTTTTTACAAGCATTAGACAAGGCTATAATTGCCAAAGGCAGCAATAAGAAAAGAAATCTGTTCTTTTGTTCCTTTCTTAGTTCATAAGAATGCAGCATAATAAAATTTCTTTTTAAGAAATGGGGCTGACAAAAAATGTGACACATTTCAAAATCAGCCCCATACTTCTAAACAACTACTACTAAACTATTTTTAATATCCGGGGTTTTGAGATAATTTTCCACCGCTACGGTCTATTTCAAGTTGAGGAATAGGCCACAATTCATTTTTCCCTTCAACGAAATTAGCTCCCTTATTTGAAGGTTCTTTGGTGTGTATGGTTTCCCAATAATCGTTGGAGGTTGCATTATACTGGACAAAAGTACCTGAAGGACCCATAACGACATCAATCATTTTTTTCTTTTTCACAGGATCTATTTCACGCCTCAGGTCATACAACCTCATACCTTCCCCGGCCAGTTCCATCCTCCGTTCCTTCCAGATGGCATACAACAAATCATTTCCGGTTAATCCTGTTTTTGCAGGAATATTGACCCGGGCACGGATAGTATTAATATCAGCCAAGGCCTGATCCGGTTTACTCAGGAAATAAGCAGCTTCAGCCCGGGTCAGATACATTTCTGCCAGACGAATCAATATCTGATCTAAAGGAATATGACTGTCCTTGGCGGCTAAAGTCAACCGGACAGCAATTGGAACATACATTTTACGCCAGGTACGGCAGGATTTGTTTTTGGTCGAATCATAATGATAAGCCGGATTATCCGTTTCATCGCCATAAACCGGCATGTTTATTCTGTTGATGGTACTCTTTAACCGGATGGAATCGCCTTCAGATTTATATGTCTGTTCCAGGTTGCTGGTTGGGACACACCAGCCCCATCCATCCATCGACTTGCTAATCTGATCAGTTGGCCACATCTCGCCCCGGGCATTTACAACTACTGAAAAACGGTTACCCACCGAATAGGATTGATTGGAATTAGTCTGTATCTCGAAAATTGATTCAACACCATTGTGGTTGTAGCAACTCCAAACATTTACGAAATTGGGTTCAAGTGAATATGTTCCGGATTTGATCACCGTATCAGCATAATTATATGCATTCTGATAATCGCCCATAAACAGATATGTACGGGCCAACAATGCCTTGCAAGCTCCGCTGGTAACCCTTCCTATATCTGCCCCAGTCCATTTAGCAGGAAGTTCAGCAGCAGCTTCCTTCAAGTCCTTGACCATCTGTTTGTAAACACTATCTTTACTGGCCCTGCTGACACTCAAATCACTTGATCCAACAGGTTTAAGAAACATCACCACATCACCGAAATTCTGTACAAGTTCCCAATATGAAAAAGCACGGAAGAACTTTGCCTGCCCCAGCAAAACCTTTTTGTCATTATCCGTAATAGGGGCATTGGGTATACGGAGTAAGGCCACGTTTGCAGTATTGATATTCTGGTACTTGAAGTAGTAAAAGTTATACAAAGCACCCGGATCGTTACTTGCAGATATCGAGTAAAAAGCGAAAGGATAATTGCCACTGGCGTCCTGGCTGAGATTACCCATCCATGCATCGTCAGTAGCCATTTCGTTGGTCAGTCGTAAATAATTCTGCCACCAGTCATTCCAGTAGGAAAATCCTTTATAAAGCCCGTCAACAAAAGACGTGCACTGATCAAGATTGTTAAAATAGTTATCCAGATCCTGTGTCCCGTAAAGTGGTGTAGTGATGAAATCTTTACTGCACGAAAAGACAGATAACGTCAGCAACGCCACTAAGGAATATATAAGTATTCGTTTCATCTTCTTGTGTTTTTAGTTACAATATTGAATTAAAATGACATATTAACCCCGATAAAGAATGTTTTCAACACAGGGTAGGCATAACGTTGAAATCCATAGTCAAGAACACCAAAACCAGCTTCAGGATCTATACCTGTAAACTTAGTTAATGTCAAAAGATTCTGTCCCGAAATATAAAAACGGAGGTTGCTTAACTTTAAACTGGAGACAACATTTCTAGGCAAAGAATAACCTAATTGAATATTCTTTAAACGAATAAATGAGGCATCTTCAAGATAAAAATCAGAAAATGTGGAATAATTGCTATTCAAATCATTGTGGGACAGTATAGGAATCTTGGTACTGGTTCCTTCCCCATGCCATGCTTTATCTAAGACATCACTGGCCAGATTGGTCTTATTTTCAGCACTGTATTTATCATATAACAGCCAGTTAACAGCTTTATTTCCATAACTGAAATAGATGTTCATCCCCAAATCAAAATCACCGGCTTTTGTTTTATAAGTTCCGGTAAAGTTGAAACCGCCGGTAAAATCAGGATATGGGCTGCCCAGTTTTACACGGTCGCTGCTATTTAAGACTCCATCATTATTTGCATCTACAAAACGAATATCACCAGGACGGGCAGAAGGTTGTAAAAGATCGCCATACTGGCTGGAATGGCTGTTTACTTCAAATTTGTTCTGGAAGATACCATCCGTCTTATACCCGTAAAAATATCCCGGTTCATCCCCAACTATGGTCCGAGTGGTTGATGAGCTGAACCAAGTATCTCCGGCAAGTATTTCATCCGTACCGGCAAGTTTTTTCATTTCCATCTTAGCATGAGAAAGGTTCAGTCCGAAGTCAAGTTTCAACTTATCATTTTCATGAAGATAATTTAAAGAAAAGTCAAATCCCTTGGCTTCCATTTTACCAATATTGGTCCAAACTTGTCCCCAATTCGGAAATCCGCTGTAATATGGATATACTTTTTGGAACAACATATCATGGGTGGTTTTCTGGAATACCTCGATGGTGGTGGTAATAGCAGAGTTAAATAAACTCAGGTCAACTCCCAGGTTTTTCTCTTCAACGGTTTCCCATTTGATATCCTCATTCTTCATGGTATTCATTTGGGTTACACTGGAAACTGTTCCGTTTCCGCTGCCAAATACATAATAGTCTGTTCCCAACGATGACAAATAAACGCCACTTGGAAGGCTCTGATTACCAACCGTTCCCCAACCTGCAAATAATTTCCCATCGGTGATTATCCTGTTATTTTTCAAAAATTCCTCATTGGAAAATCTCCAGGCCACTGATGCGGAAGGGAATATAGCATATTTATTCTTGTCCATGAATTTAGAAGAACCATCTTCACGGATTGTACCGGTAAACAGGTAACGATTATCATAATTATAGGTCAAACGTCCGATATAGGAAACAATTGAACTTTTTGACTTATTCCCGGAAGCATTTTGTACCGTGCCGTTTGAAGCGCTCAATTCTCTCATATTATCGGCAGTACTTGGATATCCGTTACGTTCACCATAAAGAAAATCATTGTTCTGTTCTTCAGAAGTCATGCCGACCATAGCCGAACCGCTGTGTTTATTGATACTCAAATTATACGTTAAAGTATTCTGCCAGGTCCAGTTAAAATCATTATTCTTTTGAACAGAAATATCCGTCAAATTGTTAAATTCAAAATCCGGATCAATTGTATATACAGGATTAAAGGTATTGTAAGTGGTAGTTAAAAGGTTTGCACCTATTTGGGATTTAAAAACCAAATTTTTAATCGGATGAAAATCTATATATGAATTTGAGAATAATCCATAATAACCACCATTATTACCATCCTGACGTTTGTCCCGGGCCATGGGGTTCCAGACTTCAGTATAAATAGAACGGGCAAATACACTATACTCATTTTCCTCTCCGGTAAGCTGGTCTTTGGTTTTGTAAATCGGAGTTATAGGATCCATTTTCAGGTAATCGCCATACCAACCGGGGGTATTGTTCCAGTATTCGCGACGGGGATTAAGATCTATCCCTGCCGTTAACCAGTTATTCAATTTGAAGTCATTATTCACACGGGCTGTAAACCTTTCCCATTTCCCTTCATGATAAAAAGATTCCTGTTTGAAATAGGTCAGATTGACGTTGAATTGATGTTTATCGGTTCCGCCGGTAATATTCAAACTTGCATTC
>JAUZOH010000211.1 GCA_030706565.1 Bacteroidota bacterium
ATAGGATTATTGTGAATGTGTTCTGAAAATTAATTATAAAAATCACTAATTAACTAAAATATGTTATGTTAAAAATCAGGTTTGTAGTATTAGCTATTATACTGGGAGCATGTTTTTTTATAAATACTGCTTACGGTGCCGGATCAACCCCGTTGAAAGCGGGGATTGATTATCCTTCCGAGATTGAAGATCCACAATGCCTCGGAATCAACAAAGAGCCTTATCATGCCACGTTAATGCCTTATGCCAATCTGCAGGAAGCACTTCGTGCCAATCGCCATGCTTCTTCGTTTTGCCATAGTTTGAATGGCAATTGGAAGTTCAACTGGGTTCCTAGCCCGGAAAAACGTCCGGTTGATTTTTATAAACCAGATTATGATGTGTCGGGATGGAAAGAAATACCTGTTCCTTCAAATTGGGAAGTACAGGGATATGGCACTCCATTTTACCGGAATGCTGGTTATACGATAAAGAGAGATTTTCCTCATGTGATGAGCGAACCGGATAAAAATTACACGGCATACGTGGAACGTGATCCGGTAGGCAGTTATCGCCGCGATTTTGATGTTCCTGAAGACTGGACCGGGCGCCGTATTTTCATCACCTTCGATGGGGTTGACTGTGCTTTTTTCATCTGGGTAAACGGTGAAAAGGTGGGCTACAGTGTAAACAGCCGTAATGCTGCTGATTTCGACCTTACTAAATACCTGAAACCCGGCAAAAACATGTTGGCTGTTGAAGTGTATCAATATAGCTCGGGCACCTGGCTTGAAGACCAGGACATGTGGCGCTTGCACGGTATCTTTCGTAATGTTACCCTTTGGAGCGCTCCCCAGGTACATATCCGCGACTTTTTCGTGAAACAGGACCTGGATAAAGATTATAAAGATGCTACGGTTGAAGTCGTGGCTAAAATTAAAAATTATGGAGAAAAGGCAGGTAAAGCCCAAACTTTTACAGCTACTTTATATGATAAAGCCGGTAATGAAATAGCCAAAGGAAATACTTCCTGTAAGTCACTTGGTTCTAAAGAGGAAGAACAGCTTGCCGTAAAGTTCCCTGTTTCAGATCCATTAAAGTGGACTGCTGAAACTCCTAATTTATATACGATTGTATTGACCAGTTCGGAAGGTGAAATTTTATCATCCCGTGTAGGTTTCCGTAAGATTGAGATCAAAGGCCGCATTTTTACCGTCAACGGCGTACCCATCAAATTAAAAGGCGTGAACCGCCATGAACATTGGTCGGATGTGGGTCATGCAATTACCGAAGAGCAGATGATTCGTGATCTACAGGTAATCAAACAAGGCAATTGCAATCATGTCCGTACCTGTCATTATTCAGATGATCCCCGTTGGTATGAGCTTTGTGACGAATGGGGAATTTTTCTTACGGCCGAAGCCAACGTCGAATGTCATGGATATTATGGTACATTGGATCGCGAACCCCTGACCCGGAAAGCAATTGTTGATAGAAATATTGCTAACGTGGAGAATTTCAAAAATCACCCTTCGGTAATTATTTGGTCTATGGGGAATGAATGCGGCAGTGGCGATAATTTTCTGGAAGCTTTGAAACAGATTAAAGCCATCGATTTGTCCCGCCCGGTGCATTACGAACCTTTTCATGTGGGCAAGGGAAACCCAACCGATCTGGATGGACGTATGTACGGTACACCGGATGATTTTGCCAAAGTCGCTCAAAACAAAGAATTGACAAAACCCTTCTATATCTGCGAATTTGCTCATGCCATGTTTAATTCTATGGGCTCATTGAAGGAATATTCGGATGTTTTTGACAATAATCCGGAAATTGTGGGTGGGGCAATCTGGGAATATCAGGATCAGGCCTTATGGAACAAACGGGATCCCAAACACCCGATATTGGCCTATGGAGGTGGTTTCGGTGAGTTCCCCAACGATCACTATTTTATACACAAAGGTGTGGTGGCTTGGGATAGGAAAACCATTAAACCTCATTATCCGGAAATGAAAAAGGCTTTTCAGTGGATTAATACAGAATTGACCGACCCAACTTCCGGGGCAATAAAAATTAAGAATAAATATCAATTTATTTCCCTGGATAGATTCGAGGCTTCCTGGAGCCTGACTGAAGACGGGAAGGAAATTGACAGGGGAACCCTGAAATTGCCTCATATTGGCCCGCAATGGGAAGGCTGGGCAACGGTACCTTATAAAATAGAAAATCCCAAAGCAGGAGCTGAATATTTTTTGCGGATTTCATATACTCAAAAAGAGAAAACTTTGTGGGCTGACCAAGGGTTTGAAGTTGCTTCCGAACAGTTCAAGTTACCGGTAGGTACACCTCCGGTTGAGGAACTCAAAGTAACCCAACCTGTTAAGTTAAGTCAGAACCCCCAGTCGGTAAAAATTACAGGTAGCGGATTTGCAGTGGTTTTCGACAAGACAACAGGTTTTATGACTCAGCTGGAAAAAGGCGGAGTAAATCTTTTGACCGCAGAAGGTTCCCCAAAACTACACCTGTGGCGTGCACCTCATATGAACGATGATATGTGGGTTTTTAGAAGTTCTGAAAAATATGGCGCAAATGACCTGAAATACTCACTGGTCAATCTGAAAGTTGAACCTGTTGACAAATATTCGGTAAAAGTGATTACAACTGTAAAAGCCGATGGCA
Source organism: Bacteroidota bacterium (assembly GCA_030706565.1). NCBI lineage: Bacteria > Pseudomonadati > Bacteroidota > Bacteroidota bacterium. Next base: position 2,659 of record JAUZOH010000211.1, read on the forward strand.
AAGGAGGATTTGGTGCTTATCACACGGCAACTTACCTGGTCAAAGGCGATGGTTCTATAAAGGTTGATAATAACATACAGTTTGTAGGCCTGCGCATTAATCTGGCACGTATTGGAGTACGCATGTTGCTCGACAAGAAACTCGACAGTATGACTTATTTTGGACGTGGCCCCATTGAAAATTATTCGGACCGTAAAACCGGGTTTGATGTTGGTTTATATGCCTTGGACGTAAATAATCAGTATGAGTATGAAAAGCCCATGGAACATGGGAATCATGAAGATGTAAGGTGGGCAAAATTGAGTGGAAAAGATATGCCGTCTCTTTTGTTTAAAGCAGATGAAAACCTGATGCAGGTTTCTGCTTTGCCTCATACCGACGAGCAGATGTTGCCTGTGGAATATAAAATTGACCTGCCAGCCAGTAAGGCCACCGTTTTTTGTCTGTCTGCCAAAACAACAGGCGTCGGCTCAAACGGATGCGGGCCCCGTCCTCTTCAACAATATCAGGTATTCTCGGATCCGACTTCATTTACCTATACCATTAAGCTATTTTAATGGTTACTGAAGTTAATACTGGTGGACACTTAAAATTAATATAATGAAGTTTTTCTCTCCGGCTGATGTCGGGGAGAAGAATTCAGAAAAAAACAGGGATGGACCTTTATATAATAAGGTTGATCCCTGTTTTTTTATCAATATGATTGGATTATTTCCATTTAAGGTTGTGAATCATAAGAGTTATGTATGTACTCCATATCCCGGGCTTTTTACAAATTGTGATATGCATTTTAGAACAGGGGAAAACGATAAAATTCAACTTTTGCATATTGCACTAATAGAAAGGAAAAATTATTTTCCTGGAGCATGAGGGAAAAGGATAGTGGTAAAAAAATGTATTAAATATTTCTGCAAATAAAATAATGAAAATATTTGGTTTCTATAGGAAATTATAACTTTGCTAATGGTCAGGGAATAAATTTCCTGGACTAACCTATGTAAACATTAAAAATTCAATTATTTATTATGAAAAAAAAATTACTTTTTCTCATTTTCCTGGTGGTGGGTTTATCCCCATTTGCGTATTCGGCAAAAGTGGAAATAAAAAATTTGGAGGTAGAGATGAAGAAAAATCCTGCAGGGATTGAAGTTTCGCAACCTCGTTTCTCCTGGCAGATTACTTCAACCAAGCCCAATTTGGTGCAAACAGCATATCGTATACAGGTAGCAGATTCTCCAGAGAAATTAGCTAAAGGAAAAGATTTATTGTGGGATTCAAAAATGGTTTCTTCCGACAAATCCATATTGATCTCTTATGAGGGTAAAAAATTGATTTCCCGTCAACAATGCTTTTGGCGGGTATGTGTAAAAACCAATCAGGGGAAAAGCAAATGGAGCGAAGTATCTACCTGGTCAATGGCTTTGCTCGATGCTTACGGCTGGAAAGCTTCCTGGATAGGCGAAAATGCTATCTCAAACAAGGGAGAAGGAGATACATCCAATACCCGCCTGGCTGCCCGCTATCTAAGAAAGGAATTTTCGGCTGCACGTCCGGTCAAAAGAGCTGTTCTTTACATTTCAGGCCTTGGCTTGTACGAAGCATTTATTAATGGCAAACCCGTAAGCAATGATGTTTTAGCTCCATCCCCTTCTTTGTTTACGGACAGGGTTTATTACAATGTGTATGACGTGACCAGTCTTCTGCAGGACAATGTGAATACCCTGGGCATTGTGTTGGGCAATGGCCGTTATTTTTCCATGCGGGGCAGAACGAATAACAAATCGGGAAGCATGCTCTTTTTTGGCCTTCCACGTCTGTTGGCTCAACTCGAAATTGAATATACCGATGGAACGACTTCAACCCTTGCAAGCGATGCTTCCTGGAAAGTTACTTCAAAAGGCCCTGTAATTTCAAATAATGAGTATGATGGTGAAGAATATGATGCCCGCCTTGAACTTGGAGATTGGAATCAAAACGGATTCGACGATAGTCAATGGAAATCTGCAGATATCATGGATAATCCCAGAGGCAGCCTTACTGCCCAGCAAAACCCAAATATCACGGTGCAGGATGAGGTTCATCCTGTTTCAATCTCAAAGCGTGCCGATGGGAAATATATAGTGGACATGGGACAAAATATGGTTGGATGGCTGAATATCAGGTTGAAAGGGAAGAAAGGCCAGCCTGTGGTGATGACTTTTGCTGAAGCCCTCAATGATGATAAAACCCTTTACCTGAAAAATTTGCGTACTGCCCAGGTGACCGATATTTATACCCCCGCCAGGGACGGTGAATTTTCCTGGGAGCCTCATTTTACTTATCACGGCTTTCGTTTTGTCGAAATTTCCGGTATGGATGAAGAACCAGAACTTACATCTTTTACAGGGAAAGTGATTTATGATAAGATGGAAACAACCGGCCATTTTGAAACTTCAGATGCTTTAGTCAATAAAATTTTTACCAATGCTTATTGGGGCGTTCGCTCTAATTACAGGGGCATGCCTACCGATTGTCCGCAACGCGATGAGCGGATGGGTTGGTTGGGAGACCGTGCTACCGGTTGTTACGGTGAAGCTTTTATTTTTAATAATGCTTTGCTGTACAGCAAATGGTTACAGGATATTGAGGATTCCCAAAGCCCCGAAGGAAGTATTTCCAATGTTTCTCCTAAATATTGGACCATCTATGGGGATGATGTTACCTGGCCTTCTGCATTTTTTAATGCTGCCGATATGCTTTATCACCAGTACGGAGATGATAGCGGAATCCGTAAGCATTATGCTGCCATGAAACTTTGGATAGAACATATGCAGAAAAAGTCTATGCAGAATTATGTCATGACTAAAGATTCATATGGTGACTGGTGTATGCCGCCAGAAACAAAATATCTGATCCATTCCAAGGATCCATCACGAAAGACTGACGGAAAGATTTTGAACACCGCTGTCTATTATGATTTGCTGAATAAGATGAGCGGCTTTGCCAAACTTTGCGGAAAAGATCAGGATACTGTTGAATACAAGGATCTTGCTGCCAAAATGAAAGATGCTTACAATACCAAATTTTTCAATTCTGCAACCTCGCAATATGGCAACAATACGGTTACTGCAAATATTCTTTCCTTATGCCTCGGACTTGTGCCCAATGGCTATGAAGGAAAAGTTTTTGAAAACATTGTGAACAAAACAGAGAAAGATTTTGATGGCCATGTCAGTGTTGGCGTTTTAGGAATTCAACACCTGATGCGCGGGCTTACAGAACATGGTAATGTTGATCTTGCCTGGAAAATTGTTACTAATGATACTTATCCAAGCTGGGGTTATATGGTAAAAAACGGAGCTACCACCATCTGGGAACTTTGGAATGGCAACACTGCTGATCCGGCCATGAATTCAGGAAACCATGTAATGTTACTTGGAGACCTTAATATATGGTTTTTCGAAAATCTTGCCGGCATAAAATGTGCTCCGGGTACCCAGGGCTATAAACAATTAATCATGTGTCCCGCATTCCCTCAAGGTCTTGATTCAGTTCATGCTACTTATAAATCTGTTTATGGAGAAATAAAAAGTGACTGGAACAAAAAAGGAAGTAACTTTGTCTGGGATGTAACGATTCCTGGCAATACTTCTGCTTTAGTTTGTATACCTAAATCGTTTAATATTGTTAAAAACAAGCAAGCCGGCATCAGAAAAATTACCGAATCTGGGGCTTATACTGAAATCGAAGTAGGCTCAGGTAATTATCATTTTGCTTCTAAATAATCAAAAAAAGAAATCCGGTTGGCGAAAACATTTTTAAAATTAAGCAACATGAGAGTGACTCTTATTGTTTTGAGTATGATGGTTTTGTTGACTAATAATACCTTATCATCTGCCAATATGCTGAACCAACCGGATTCGGCTTACCTTTTTTCGTATGCCTCTACGAAAAATGCCGG
>JAUZOH010000212.1 GCA_030706565.1 Bacteroidota bacterium
GTATCTTCGACACGCGTAAAATTTTGTAAAATTCCTAAACAATATTTTTTGCTGCTGTCACTTTTCTCAGTTCCTTTAAGAATGAAATATTGATAGGAGAAATGAAAGATAAAAACAGAGTTCTGGAGTTAAAGAAAGATTGTTAATATATGCAAATTCAGGTTTTTATATCACTTCTGAAAGGTTTTAACTGAATCATTGGTGATTTCCCTAAATGATTACTGGCTTGTTTGGAAGAATAAAGTAAATTGTGCTGAAGTATGAAAAATTAGTTTAAAGTGCCCCCGCGATCTTATTAATTGCAAACACAAATTAAGATATTACGGGCGTTCCATTCGTAATTATAAATAAATTACATACAGATGAAAAGAGTATTTTTCTTCTTGTTTTTAGTTTTTCAGGTTAACATCATGGTTTCAGCTGCTGAAATGGGTGAACGCCTTCAGCATTCTTTTATTTGGGCTGCCAATAATAAGCAAACGGTGGTGTTCAGAAACAAATTTATAGTATCGAATGAGAAAGCAAAGGCCGTTGTTAATATTTTTGCCGATTCATATTATGCCCTTTATATAAATGGGAATTATATTTTGAGCGGTCCCAGTAGGTTTGATCCGAAATGGCCGGAATACGATACAAAAGAGGTAGGGGCTTTTCTCAAAAAAGGGAATAACACAATAGCTGTTCTGGTATATGGCGGCATTTCGAATGGAATGCGCATGAAACATGTTCCGGGGTTGGCATTGATTCTGGAAGGTAGCGACTTTTTAGTCAGTTCAGATTCAACCTGGAAATGTAATGGAAATACACGTTTTAAAAATGCAACATCCCATTGGAACGGATTCGATGAGACCATTGATGCTACAAGTGAAGATGGTGATTGTCTGTCAAGTGATTACGACGATTCTAAGTGGCCAAGAGCGATTCATGTATTAGGTTCCCTTTGGGGAAAGCTGCATCCCCGTTCCATTCCACTGCTATCAGAAAAAAAAATTAATTGTGAACATCTTTGTCTGCCTCTGAAGGTTGACAGCAGCCTGACTATTAACTTCAACCGAAATTATTTGATTTCTGCAGCAATTGATTTTGAAGCGGCAGATAAGACTGTGGTCCGGATAGGCAATACAAAATATATTTCTAAGACTGGCCGTCAAAGTTTTCGCACATTCGATTCTTTCGGAATTAAAGATGCTGTTACCAAAATAAACGCATCTGCTCCTATAATTATTCATGGCATCCATTTTTTTAACCGGGTTTATCCTTTCGAACTTAAGGGAAGTTTTTCATGTTCCGATTCTGTTTTAACCCGTTTATGGGCGATGAGTGTTTATACGCTTCAACAGGTATCAGAAGACGGATATCAGGACTGCCCATGGGAAAGAGCTGAATGGATGGGTGATGCCGGGATTGTTGAGTATCCTCTTACTCGGGTGGCATTTGTTGGCAGTGGCAATATTTATAGTGATCCCCGGTTGATTCGTAAAATGATTCGGGATATTGCTCAGAGTGAAGATAGCACGGGACGTATAAAAGCTCATCATCCTTCTGACAGGTTCGATATACATGGTTTTATTGAAGATTATTCCTGTATCTGGGTGCAATCGTTGCGCGAATATTTTAATTATACTGGCGATAAAAATTTTGTAAGGGAAATGTGGCCGGTTTTAAAGGGTCAGATGAATTGGTTTTTACAGCATCGTTCGTCATCCGGCCTTATTAAGGGTCGTGAGTTTGTGATTTTTGACAATCCTCTCAAGTACAAAACCTGTGAGGGTGCCACACTCAATGCATTCGTATATAAAGCTTTTAAAGATGCTTCTTACTTGGCTAAAGCAATAGGTGATAATTCTGCGGCTGCCAGCTACAAGTTAGCTGCAGCTCATTTATACAAAGCCTTCAATACCATACTTTGGAGTGATAGCGCTCAATTATTTAAAGCAGCCCCTTCTTTCAAGCCAACTTTTCATTCGGCGTTGTTGCCCCTTGACCGAGGTGTTGTGTCTCTTGATAAAGAACCGGCTGTAAAAAATTGGCTGCTGGAGAATTATGAAAATGCTTCAAAAACGTTTATGACCTATACCCATTTTTGGTTTTTCCGCTTTTTATATGCTCAAGATACGGAGGAATGGGATGAAAAAATTCTAGATATTATAAAAGCCCGTTATATAAAGATGTATGCGCTAAGCAATAAGGGATTCACTGTTGCTGAGGGTTTTGGAGGAAACAGACCTTTCCATAATTTTGGGGCAGCCTCTGCATATTTTATGAGCGCTAATATTCTCGGAGTAACTGTCAATTTACCTTTATCCTCTAATTTAATACTGATTAAACCTCAATTGGGATATTTGACCCAAGCAAAAGGCACGGTAGTTACCGAACATGGTTTGGTCGATGTGTCTTGGACGAAAATAGATCATAAACTGTCCTTCTCTTTGAGTATACCTGCCGGAACCAGGGCAGAAGTTAATTTACCCTTCCAGTCAAAAAACTTTGAAATTTATATCAATGGAAAGCTGACCAAATATAAGGTAAAAGGGCGTTATGCTTTAATAAAACTTTCATCTGGAAAATACAAAGGCGAATTAAATAATTACAATATTTAAATTTTTATTTCCTAACAATAAATAACTTGTAAAAATGAAAACGAATTACAAAAAACTGATCTCTGTGGCTATAAGTTTATTGCTTTTAGTCAATGTGCTTTTAGCCCAAACAGAGACTCCACAACAAAAAAGTGCACGCATGAAATGGTGGAATGAGGCCCGTTTTGGCATGTTCATCCATTGGGGAATATATTCCGTTCCAGGAGGTATATGGAATGGCAAGGAAATTCCCGGGATTGGGGAATGGATCATGAACCGAGCCAAAATTCCTGTGGCCGATTATGCCAAATTTGCTGAACAATTTAATCCGGTGAAATTCAATGCCGACAAGTGGGTGTCGCTTGCAAAAGCTGCAGGGGTAAAATATATAGTGATTACAACCAAACATCACGATGGTTTTGCCATGTTTAAATCTGAGGCTAGTTCTTATAACATTGTGGATGCAAGTCCTTTCAAACGGGATGTCATTAAAGAATTAGCCGAAGCCTGTGCAAAGCATGATATGAAGCTTGGGTTTTATTATTCGCAGGCACAGGACTGGCACCAGCCGGGTGGCGCTGCAGCAGGCGGACATTGGGATAAGGCCCAGGATGGCAGCATGGATGAATATATTGACAAAATTGTTGTTCCACAGGTACATGAAATCCTTACGAAATATGGGCCGGTGGCTGTTTTGTGGTGGGATACCCCGGTGGATATGAATAAGGAAAGGGCTGAAAAAATACATAATCTCCTGAAACTCCAACCGAATATCATAACCAACAATCGTTTGGGTGGCGGTTTCGCCGGCGATTTGGAAACTCCTGAACAGAGCATCCCTGCAACTGGTATTCCTGGAAAGAACTGGGAATCGTGCATGACCATGAATGATACCTGGGGCTTTAAAAAGAAGGATAACAATTGGAAAAGCACGGAAAAGTTAATCAGAAACCTGATTGATATTGCTTCAAAGGGTGGAAATTACCTGCTGAATGTAGGCCCGACTCCTGAAGGCCTTATCCCTGATTCTTCAGTGGTTCGTTTAAAGGAAATGGGTGAGTGGCTGAAATCATACGGAGCTTCTATTTATGCCACAACTGCAAGTCCGTTCCCTTATCTGAAGTGGGGACGCTGCACCCGTAAGGGAAATATCTTGTACCTGCATGTCTTCAACTGGCCCAATAACGGGATACTTAACGTGCCTCTTAAAAATCAGGTGAACCGTGCATATCTTCTTTTACCGGATTCAAAATCTACGAATCTGAAAGTGAAATCTTCTGGCAATCATCTTTCCATACAGGTACCAGCAACGGCACCCAACAAGATTGCTAGTGTAATAGCTCTTGAGATTAAAGGAGAACCTCAGATTGAAGCAGCTCCTTCATTTGGTTTGAAAGGAATTGCCTCATCATCACAAACCGGTGCTACCTCCGATATGGCCTTTGATGGCAAAGCCGACACAAAATGGAAAGCTGCTGCTGACCAACATACAGGATGGCTGGAAGCCGATTTTGGGAAACCTGTAAAAATTTGCGCGGTGGCTATTCAGGAAGGTGGAAGTTTTGAAAGGAATATTCAGAAATTTAGCCTGGAGTATAAAGTGGGTGATCAATGGAAACAAGTGTTTGAAGGGAAAAATATAGGGGAAGGTTTTCTTCGTCCATTTTCTACCGTTAAAGCCCGCGAATTCCGTTTAAATATTCTGGAAGCGCAAAAGTCGCCTTTTATTACTGAATTCCAACTTTACAAGGACGAATAAAGTGTTCTAACAACATGAATAAATGTAGGGCAGCTGACCATAAAGGTTTTATTAGGAGATGGGATTAAAGCGCTTGTTGTTTTAAATGCCTTATATTTAATTGATTGTTATCTATGTCCTATAATATATTTTTAAATGATTATAAAATATTCAAATTTTATAATCATTTATTTTTTTGATTTATTCGGGATTGGAAAGTATAGTCCAGAATTACTTTTCTTTTGTTCTTTGGGTACTTGGCAGTAATGTTTCAGGTAAAATTGCTCTTTTGAAGGTGGATTTGAAAAAAGTATTTAAGGCGGTTAGCCGATGACAGTATTGAAAATTCTTTATCTTCCTAAATTCGGACTATGCCAATTGGTGCTGTTGCACAACCTGTCATCCAGGCTTTTGATTTATTTAGTAAGTTTGAAAGTTCTTCTTCAGTTAAACCTTGTTTTTACTCTGCCCGGGTTTTGTCGATGGTTCAAAATTGTTTTGTTTCTACAACCTGTAAAATCTAAGCCGGGCATGAGTGAAACCAGGCAGCATAACAAAATAAAAATTATATTAACAATAAATTATTAAGGTTTTTAGAGCGGAACCCGTTTATTTGTGGGAATACAAATTGTCCCCCAGACAACTGGCGTAAATACTACAAGAAGTATTTTTAAAGATGTTGATATACCCATACTATTTACAAAATTTTTAAAGTAAATCAATTTTAAGAAATAAAATCTGATTTATTTGATAAGTGATTTTAATATTCTAGAAATGAACAATTATAATAAGATAATTAAAAATGGATTTTTACAATGGAATAAAGTCCTTTTCCTCTTTTTGGCAGTATGTTCCTTATTCCAGCGGACTAATGCCAATGTAAAACTTCCGGCATTATTTTCAGATCACATGGTACTTCAGCGGGGGATGAAAGTTCCTGTATGGGGCTGGGCTGATCCTTATGAATCAGTTGTCGTCAAATTTGCCGGGCAAACCAAGTCGACAAAAGCAGATGGGAAAGGGAACTGGATGGTAAAGCTGAATCGGTTAAAAACTGGCAAACCACAGACAATGATCATCAAAGGCAAAAATACTATTGTCATAACTGATGTTCAGGTAGGAGAAGTATGGATTTGTTCAGGACAGTCGAATATGGAGTGGGCTTTGTCACGCAGTATTGGCGGAGATGAAGCAGTTGCAAATTCAGCTAATGCCAATCTCCGTATTTTTAATGTACCTCACAATGATACGGAAACCCCGCAACATGATGTTAAAGCCTTATGGTTACTGTCCGGACCAAAAAACACGAAATATATTTCGGCAATAGGGTACTGGTTTTTAAGTAAATTACAAAAAGAACTTGGTGTTCCCGTTGGATTTATCAATGCATCTTATGGAGGCACTGTTATCGAGGCCTGGATTAGCAGGCAGGGACTTGAAAGTGTTAGAAACCGCGACAGGTCTACTTTTCTTGACTCGATTAAGGCAGATTATAAAATACGTCTTGAAATAGAAAAGCCCATTCGTGATAAGTATGAGAAGGATAAATTACAGGCTAAAGAAAAGAACCTGCCGGCACCTCCAATGCCAGTCGGACTAGCCGGAGCTCTCAGAGGCCCAACTATGCTTTTCAATGGAGAAATTGCCCCCCTAATTCCTTATGCTATCCATGGCGTTGCATGGTACCAGGGAGAATCAAACGCTTATGTTGACCGGGCAAATTCATATCAAAAGCTTTTACCTGTTTTGATTAAACAATGGCGTGAAGACTGGGGAATGAAAAAATTACCTTTTCTTATTTTTCAGCTTGCACCAAATCGTAAAAATCAGACTGATCCTAATGAAAAAAGTGGTATAGCTGTTATTCAGGAAGCACAACTTCGAACCACCCGGCAGGTAAAAAATACTGCATTAATTATTACTATGGATTTGGGCGAAAACAATGTGCATTATCTAAATAAGGAACCTGTTGGGGAACGTGCCATGAAAGCAGCCCTTTCAATAGCTTATAATAAAAATGTAGATTATTCCGGACCAATTTTTAAGAATATGAAAATTAAAGGCAATAAGGTGATTATAGGTTTTACAAATCTTGCGCAGGGATTAGTTGCTAAAGGAGATACCCTTCACGGTTTTACGATTGCCGGGAACGATATGAAGTTTTATTTTGCTGATGCCAGGATTGTTGGGAATACGGTTGTAGTATCTTCCCCCGACGTTCCAAAACCGGTATCGGTTCGTTATGGTTGGGCAGATTTTCCAAA
>JAUZOH010000213.1 GCA_030706565.1 Bacteroidota bacterium
AATGATGCAACAGGTACGGAATACCTTGGCTACAGCGAAGGAACCAAAACGCTGACCTCCAGTTTTTATATGGAATCTATGTTGAATTATAACAATACTTTTAATAAAAAACACAATTTGAGTGGCCTGTTGGTTTACATGATGCGGAATCAGTTAAATGCAAATGCCGGAGATCTTCAACAATCCCTGCCGTTCAGGAACCTGGGCGTATCTGGAAGAGCTACTTATGCCTATGATAATCGCTATTTCCTGGAGTTCAATTTTGGTTACAATGGCTCTGAAAGATTTTACAAGACAAAACGTTTCGGATTTTTCCCTTCTGCCGGTTTGGCCTGGAGTATTTCTAATGAAAAATTCTTCAAACCTTATAAGGATGTGGTTACCAATTTAAGGTTAAGAACTACCTATGGACTTATAGGAAATGATGAAATTGGTTCAGCTACCGACCGTTTCTTCTATTTGTCTAATTTGAACATGAATAATTCCAGTATGGGCGCAACTTTTGGCCGTGATCCGGGTGGATATTCCTTAAATGGCATATCTATTTCTAGATATTCAAATGAAGGTATTACCTGGGAAACTTCAAAACAAAAAAATGTAGCTTTGGAAGTAGGCCTGTTCAGCAAGTTAAACTTGCAGGCCGAATATTACACCCAAACCCGTGATCATATCCTGATGACCAGGGCTTCTATACCGGTTACCATGGGATTTACCGCTCCGATTCGGGCTAATGTCGGAAAAGCTTCAGGAAAAGGCGTGGATCTTTCTCTGGATTATGCAGAAGCGTTTCGTAATGGATTCTCCTTTTCAGTCAGGGGTAATTTTACTTATGCTACCAGCAAATATTTGGTTTACGAAGAACCTCAATATGCAGAATCATATAGAAGTCATGTGGGGAAATCCCTTTATCAGCAGTACGGTTATATAGCCGAAAGATTATTTATTGACGATGCAGACGCGGCAAATTCTCCCAAGCAAAACTTTGGGACTTATGGCGGGGGCGACATTAAATATTTAGATGTCAATCGCGATGGCGAGATTACAGCAGCGGATATGGTTCCTATAGGAAATCCGACTTTACCTGAAATTACATACGGCTTTGGTTTTTCTACAAGTTACAAGGCTTTCGATTTTTCAGCCTTTTTCCAGGGGCTGGCCAATGAATCCTTTTGGATAGATCCTGTGGCAACCTCCCCTTTCCAGGGTCAAACACAGGTGCTAAAAGCTTATGCTGACAGTTATTGGTCGGAGGACCACCGGGATATATATGCTCTTTGGCCCAGACTAAGTCCAACAGTCAACTCGAATAATACCCAGACCAGTACCTGGTTCATGAGAGATGGTTCTTTTTTAAGGCTCAAACAAGTTGAACTGGGATTTACCGTTCCCCGGAAAATCCAGAACAGGATACATACCTCTGATTTACGTTTTTATGTAAATGGAACTAACTTGTTGAATTTTTCCAAGTTCAAGTTATGGGATGTGGAAATGGGGGGAAACGGACTGGGTTATCCTATTCAGAAGGTGATTAATTTCGGTATTAATTTGAATTTTAATTAACCTAACCCGGCTTTAGTAGTAATCGTAAAGTTTTGTTTTTAAAGACCAAACAGAAAATATGATGAAAAAAAATATAATAAAAGGAATTTTAGGGCTGATTTTCTTAACGCTGATTAGCTCGTGCAAAGAATATTTGGATGTTGTGCCGGATAATGTTGCTACGCTGGATAATGCTTTTACCATGCGCAATCAGGCAGAGAAGTTTTTATTCACTTGTTATTCATTCATGCCTGATGATGGGAATGTGGATAGAGATCCGGCCATGTTGGGCGGTGATGAAATTTGGCGTATCGCTACCAATAATGGCACCTTTTTTAATTTGGCCAGGGGATATCAAAATAAGGTAAGTCCTTATGGTGATAGCTGGGCTTCCTTATATCAGGGGATTAGGGATTGTAATATTTTCCTTGAGAATATCGAAAAAGTACCTGACATAGATGAATCGGAGAGAAGTCAGTGGGTTGCGGAGGTTAAATTTCTGAAAGCCTATTATCATTTTTATTTAGTGAGAATGTATGGCCCCATTCCGGTAATCAAAACCAATTTGTCGATTGATGCCGATGTAAACCAGGTAAAAGTAAGCCGTGATCCGGTTGATTCCTGTTTTAGCTATATAACCCAACTTCTGGATGAGGCTGCTCCCAATCTGCCATTGACCATAGCCGACCCCGTGAAGGAATTGGGGCGGATTACCCAGCCTATTGCTGTATCCTTAAAGGCTGAAGTACTGGTGTATGCCGCAAGTCCTTTATTCAACGGGAATACCGATGAGGCTGCATTAAAAAATAATGACGGTACACAGCTTTTTAACCAGACCTATTCGCAGGCCAAATGGGATTCTGCTGCCAGCGCCTGCAAACGGGCAATAGATGTTTGCAATCAAGCAGGTATGGAATTATACACACATACGAAAAACTATCAGCAGTATAATCTGACCGATACCATTGTTACTCAATTGAGTATTAGAAACAGCTTGTGTGAACGGTGGAATAGTGAGATAATCTGGGCCAATACTCAAAGTTATTGTTCTATACAAGGTACGGCCTTACCTGCCATGGACGTAACAAAACCTGAAAATTTCGTACCCAGGGGCGAATTTTCACCTCCTTTGAAAATTGTCGAAATGTTCTATACTGAACACGGTGTTCCCATCAATGAGGATGTGACCTGGAATTACAGTGAAAGATATAATTTATCAAAAGCAGGTTTTGACGATAAGTTATATATCAAAAATGGTTATACAACCGCAAATCTGAATTTTAAACGAGAACCCAGATTTTATGCTGATTTGGGTTTTGATGGCGGCATTTGGTATGGACAGGGAAATTATGACGATACAAAGGATACAAAGCTGTTTTGCGTATATGCAAAATGGAAACAGGCAAATGCCATTCAGACTGATCGTAGTACGGTTACCGGGTACTTTATTAAAAAGATCATACATTTTGAAAATGTTGTAGGAACGGGGACTACATATTCAGTTGTTCAATATCCCTGGCCGGTCATGCGCCTAAGCAGTTTATATCTTTTGTATGCCGAAGCATTGAACGAATCCCAGGGGCCCGGGACTGAAGCCTATGATTATATCAACCGGGTACGTGAACGGGCAGGATTACAGTCGGTTGAATCATCCTGGACGAATTATTCAACCAATCCTACAAAATATACGACTAAAGAAGGGTTAAGAAGCATTATACATCAGGAGCGACTGATAGAGCTGGCTTTTGAAGGCCAGAGATTTTGGGATTTGCGCCGTTGGAAGGAAGCTTCAGATGTGTTGAACGCTCCTATTCAGGGCTGGGATGGTTATCAGGAACTTCCGGAGGCTTATTACAGACCTGTCACCTTGTTTAACCAAACATTTGGCGAAAAAGATTACTTCTGGCCAATTAAGGATGATAACATCACGGTTAACCGAAACCTGGTTCAAAACCTGGGATGGTAAATCATTATGGTCAAAAATTAAAAATTGATGTTTAAATTTAATATTAAGCAATATGAAACGAACAGGTTTGCGGATAAAGATAAGACCCTGATGATTCCTCATCTGACGTAATAAAGCAAACATGAAGTTGCATAAAACCTTAAAAATAAATTATATACTTATGAAAAAGTTAAAATATTTTATCCTTATACTTTTATTCGCTACTTTATTGAGCAGATGCAAGGAAGATAAAAATCTTTTTTTGGATAGCAATGCTCCGGCTCCGGCCCAGGTTAGTGATATTAATGTGGTCCCGACTTCAGGCGGAGCCATTGTTACTTATAAAATTCCTCGGGATAAAAATCTGTCCTATGTAAAAGCCGTGTACGAGATACAACCGGGGGTGACCCGGGAGGCCAAATCTTCTTATTTCACGGATACGCTTGCTTTGGTGGGTTTTGGGGATACCCTGACTCATGAAGTAAATTTGTATAGCGTTGGGAAAAATGAAAAAGAATCCACCCCCCTTACGATAGAAGTAAAGCCTCTTATTCCTGCGGTGGACTCTGTATTTAAAACGCTTACTCTGGATGCTACATTTGGCGGTGTACGGGTTAGTTTCCTGAATAGCTTCCGGGCCGATCTTTCAATCATCGTGCTGGTCGATTCTACCGGTCAGGGTAATTGGGTCCCGGTAACTGCTGATTATACAGATGCTCTAAACGGAAGTTTCTACGGCAGGGGATTGGCTCCAGTGGAAAAGAACTTTGCCGTATTTGTAAGGGATAGATGGAACAACAAATCAGATACTCTGGTTAAATCATTAACACCGTGGACTGAACAATTAATCCCCAAAAGTCTTTTTAAAACCTATAAGCTCCCCGGAGATACATGGCAAAGTGTTCAACCTCAGTATAATTTGGAAAAAATATGGGATGATATTGTAAATGTCAATGAAAATATATTTGCATCCAACGTGATGACTGTACCTCAATATTTTACGATTGATTTGGGACAGAATGTTGTTTTCAGCCGAATGAAACTTTATCAGAGATCCAGTTACCCCTACAACGGTTCCTGGGTATATTCCTTTGAAATATGGGGATCCAATGCACCTGATGCCGATGGGGGATGGACCCATTGGCAGAAGTTGGGCGCGTTCACATCCGTAAAACCTTCCGGACTGCCTGATCCTTCTTATACAGCCAGCGATATGGATTTTGTCAAGGCGGGTGAAGATTTCATTTTCGATGGCGGACTGCCTGCTGTACGCTATATTCGTTTTGTGATGGTAAGCGACAGATCCGGTGTTGGAAAGTATGTGATAGGAGAATTGACTTTCTGGGGAACAATACAATAATGTTTTAAACCAATAAGTTGAACTTTTATATCTAATAAAATATAAAATTATTTTAAGATGAAAAATACATTCTGTTATATATTGGTATTATTCATATCCCTTGGTTTGTTTAATGGCTGTAAAAAGATGGATAGTACCTATAAGCAATATGTTGTACCCGGAGGATTAACTTATGCGGGTAAGGCGAATTCTGTTTTGGCCTATGCCGGCCGGAATAGAGTGAAACTTTCCTGGCTGCGGGGATCTGATCCCAATGTAACTAAAGCCAGGGTTTTCTGGAACAATTATAGCGATTCGGTCGAGGTAAATATCCCCTCTGTTGAGGATACGGTTAACGTTATTATTGATAGTTTGGCGGAAAGAACCTATTCTTTTGTGATCAAAACTTATGATAATAACGGAAATCCTTCCATCCCGGTCGAAATTATAGGCAGTTCTTATGGGAGTAAATACCAGTCCCAAATCTTAAACCGTTATCTGAAGTCCTCCAGAATTGACGGCCTTGGACAGATTTCCATAATATTTGGTGCTGCCGATGTGTCCAGCGGGGCTATTGTCACTGAGGTGAAATACACGGATAATTTGGGCATGTCTAAAAGTCAATATGTTAGTACAACCGATACGATGGTTAAACTATCGGATTACATGCCGGGTACTACTTTCCAATATAGAACTTTATATAAGCCCAAAACTTTATCTATTGATACTTTTTATACCGATTTCTCCGAGAAAACGTATTTTGAAATTTCAAAAAATAACTGGAACGTATTGGCTTTTTCTTCCCAGGATAATACCACTACATCGGCTGCTAAAACTTTCATTGACGGAAATATTACTACAGGTTGGAAGACTGCTGCAACAACTTCTAATTATCCGCATTATGTTACTGTGGATATGGGTATTGAAATTGCCGTTTATTCTTTCAAGGTTTATAGAAAAACAGGTGATGCCAACGGATGTAATACTTTTCAATTGTTAGTGAGTACGGATAATAAAACTTGGACTGATTTGGGGATATTTAACTTTAACCGGTCGATTGATGATGGACAATTATTTGAAATTTCAAATCATCCCAGAGCCAGGTATTTTAAGTTTGTGGGATTGACCGGGCCTCAGAGATATATGACTATGGGAGAGATTGGCGTTTTCGGGTTGTAAAAGTTATATCTGATCAATTTTTACAATAAATATTTTTGAAAAGGTTGTCTGTATTTTGCAATTTAATACAGACAACCTTTTTTAGGGCCCATTTAGAGCGTATCAAAAAATGAAAATATCTTAGTTTTTCCAGTCTTCATAGTCATGGATATATTGGTAGATATCTTCAAAACGATGATTTCTTATCCAAAATAATTTATATTATGTAATAAATTAAAAAATCAAACATTTAAATCATGCCCCGGGAATTTCTACCGACAACCATGTTAGAAAATTAAGTTTTTATACTTAACTTCGTGTTCGATTAAAACTACCAAATCTGGTTAAAATAGGAGAATGTTTGGGTGTTTATTATTTGAAACTATATTTTTTGAGCGAAATCAATCATGTAATAAATCCCATTACAAAATAAAATTATATTAATTTTTATGTATATAATTTAAGTTTCGCAAGTATTAAAAAGGGGTTATAACAGATTTCTCTGTGGCACTCTGTGTTAAAACTCTGTGGTTCTCTGTGTAATAAATCGATACAATAACACAGAGGTACACAGAGAAGACACAGAGGAATATTTC